>JBDTXY010000466.1:0-2773 GCA_040005945.1 Acidobacteriota bacterium | reverse complement strand
GAGGAGCGTCGGCTTCTCCATCTTGAGGACCCGGTCCCCGAAGAACGCCACGAACGCGATGACGACGCCGCCGAGCGAGCCGCCGGCGACGAGGCCGGTCGCGTAGAGCATCCCGGAGGAGAGCTCCGACTCCTCCTGGACGATGCCTTCCCTCTTTTTCCGCCTGGCGTCGACGAGGGCCTTGACCATGCCCCCGATCCAGATCGGCGCCGTCGTGGAGACCGGCAGGTACGCACCGACCGCCCAGGACAGCGCGTGCGCGCCGGCCAGCTGCGCCATGAACGCGAGGAAAACGCCGACGATGACGGGCGCCCACGGCAGGTTCTGGGCCAGCAGCCCCTTGATGATCGTGGCCATCAGCGTGGCCTGCGGGGCCGCCAGCTGCGGGCCTCCGATGCCGTGGGCTTCAGTGCCGCGGTAGGTCTGGTCCAGCACGAACAGCGTGATCGCGATGACCAGCGAGGACGTCACGACACCGATGATGAAGCCGAGCTGCTGGTAGCGGGGCGTGGCCCCGACGATGTAGCCGGTCTTCAGGTCCTGGGACGTGGCCCCGGCGTTGGCCGCCGCGACGCACACGATCGCGCCCACGCACAGAGCGACGGCCTGGTAGACGTCGCCCTTCCAGCCGATCACGACGAAGACGACGCAGGTCATCATCAGCGTCGCGATCGTCATGCCCGAGATCGGATTCGACGAGGTTCCGATGATGCCGACGATGCGGGAGGACACCGTGACGAAGAAGAACCCGAAGATGACGATCAGCAACGACATCATCAGCGACTGCGGAAAGGGGCCGTGCGGGAAATTCGGAAGGATCGCCAGGATGACGACGATCGCCAGAGAGCCCAGGAGCACGACCCCCATGCCGAGATCCCGTTCGGTGCGCTTGGTCGCCGGCGCCCCGGTGCCGCCGCCCTTGAAGCTCTTGACCGACTCGCGGAACGCCGAGACGATCGTGGGCAGCGTCTTAATCAGGGTCATCACGCCGGCGCACGCCACCGCTCCGGCGCCGATGTACCGGATGTAGGCGCGGTAGATCCAGTTGGCGTACGAGTTGCTCGCCATCCAGGCGTCCGTGAAGCCGAGATTGTGGAGGTCCGCGATCACCCGGCTCTCGGGAACGAAGATCGCGATCAATGGAATCAGCGCCATCCAGGCCAGCAGGCCCCCGGAGAAGAGCTCGGAGGCGATGCGCGGGCCGATGATGTAGCCCAGGCCCAGGTATTCCGGTGTCACCGCGATGTCCAGCGTCGCCGCCGGATAGGTCGGGGAATCCTTCTTGGTGCGAAACCAGATCGGCGTCTCCTGCCAGAGGCCCATGACGCCGTAGAGGAACTTGTAGAGGAGCGAGACGCCGACGCCCGCAAACACCATCTTCGCGAGGTCGCCGCCCTTCTCCCCCGCGATCAACACGTCCGCGCAGGCCATCCCTTCGGGATAGGGCAGCTTGCCGTGCTCCTTGACGATGAGCGCGCGGCGCAGCGGGATCATGAACAGCACGCCCAGCGTCCCGCCGAAGATGGCCAGGATCGAGATCTGCAGATACTTGAAGTAGTTCTCGCCGCCCGAGAGAAACAGCAGGGCCGGGACGGTGAAGACCGCGCCCGCGGCCACCGACTCGCCGGCCGAGCCGATCGTCTGCACGATGTTGTTCTCGAGGATCGTGGACTTGCCGATCTTCTTGAACACGGCGATCGCGAGGACCGCGATGGGCACGGAGGCCGAGACGGTCAGGCCGGCGCGCAGCGCGAGGTACACCGTCGCGGCGCCGAAGAGGATCCCGAAGAAGACCCCCAGCAGGATCGCCTTGGGCGTGAACTCGGGAACGTTCTGCTCGGAGGAGACGTAGGGGCGGAACTCCGATCCGGGCGAGTCATCGTGCGCCATGCGACCTCCGCTTTTTCGGACGTGGTGGTCTCGGTACGGGCGGGGATTATATGCGCCGGCCCCGGATTGCCGCCGTTTCCAGCGCCCCGGCGGGGTCCCGCGATGATTTCGGGCTCCCGCGGGGCCCCGATGCTATGATTTTTTTCGAGTGCGCACGGAGAAGCTTTCCGCCGGGATTCTCCTGACGTTGCTCTTGTCGGCGCCTGCCGGCGCGGGCGCCATTTCGGGCAAGGTTCTCCTCATCCAGGACGGCAAGCCGCGCGGCGATGCATCCAACGCCGTCGTCTGGATCGCAGGGCTTCCCAAGGGCGGCGCGGATGCGCACGCGCAGATGAAGAGCTCCTCCAAGCGGTTCGAGCCCCACATCCTGGCCGTGCCCAAGAACACGCTGGTCGAATTCCCCAACGCCGATCCCATCTACCACAACGTTTTTTCGGTCTCCGGCGGCAACCGCTTCGACCTGGGCCTCTACAGGAGCGGCGCGTCCAAGTCCAAGAAGTTCGAGGAGCCCGGCGTGGTGCGCGTCTACTGCAACATCCACCCGCAGATGATCGGTTTCGTGGTGGTCGTCGACTCGGGCTTCGTGACCATCACCGGATCGGACGGCTCCTTCGTTTTCGAAGGAGTGCCTACCGGCTCCCACGTCGTGAAGGCGTGGCACGAGGAGGGCACGGACGTCGCGCAGCCCGTCGCGGTCAAAGGCGGACCCCAGGCGCCTCTGGCGATCCGGATCGACGTCTCCAGCACGTCCGCGGCGACGCACAAGAACAAGTACGGGAAGGACTACAAGCCTCAGGCCGGCGAATCCGAAGATGAGCGTTACTGAGACGTCCGTCGGGGGCGTCACTTCGGGGGAGTTGCGCCTTCGTGGACTCAAGCTTCC
>JBDTXY010000465.1:0-2781 GCA_040005945.1 Acidobacteriota bacterium | reverse complement strand
CCCTGGGCCTGCCGCCGGCGGACGTTCTCTCGATCTCGTCGACGGGCGAGATGGCCATCTCGCTCAACCGGCACTACACCCAGGGATTCGAGTCGACCGGCACGCTCGCGCGCGTACCGCTGGGAGGCGGAACGCCCCGGCCCATCCTCGAGGACGTCGAGGATGCCGACTGGTCGCCGGATGGAAAGGAACTCGCCGTGGCCCGGCACGTAGGAAGCCGGCGGCGCCTCGAGTATCCGATCGGCAAGGTGCTCTATGAGGCCCCGGGTTGGTTGAGCGGCGTTCGCGTGTCGCCCGACGGCAAGCTCGTCGCCTTCGTCGAACACCCGGAGCAGGGGGACAGCAACGGTTTCGTGAAGGTCGTGGACGCGGCCGGCAAGGTGCGGCTGAAGGGTCCCTTCGCCGAGTTCGCAGTCGTCTGGACCCCGCGCAGCGACGGCGTGTGGTCGAGCCCTCCGCTGCAAGTCACGAGCCTTTCGGGAACGACGCGGGTGGTCTGGCCTTATCCGAAGCAGAGCGGGTTCCTGCAAGACGTCTCGCGGGACGGGAAGCTCCTCTTCCAATCGCGGCGGTCGCGCCGCGAGATCGTGGGGCACGGCCCAGGCGAACGCGAAGATCGGAACCTCACCTGGTTGAACTGGTCGTTCCCGGTCGACATCTCGACCGACGGAACGACGGCCCTGTTCGACGAGCAGCAGCTGGTTCCCAACGGCATCTACCTGCGAAAGCTGGACGGCTCGCCCGCGGTCCGAATCGGTGAAGGACGGTCTTTCGGGCTCTCTCCCGATGGCCGATGGGTGCTGATGACCCGCAGGCCCGGCAAGGGGGAGCTGGAGCTGATGCCCACGGGCGCGGGAGAGCCCCGACCGCTGGCGAAGACCGACCTCTCAGTCCAGTGGGCGCACTTCTTTCCCGACGGCCGCCGCATCCTGGTCTCGGGAAGCGAGCCCGGGCGCGGCAACCGGCTCTTCGTTCAGGATCTCGCCGGCGGGAAACCGCGTGCGATCACACCGGAAGGGGTCAACCTTCTGTTACATGGAGTGTCCCCCGACGGAACCCACGCGGCCGTGCTCGGCCCAGACCGGCGCATGGCCATTTACCCGATCGAGCCCGGGGAGCCGAGGCTCTTGCCCGGCGTGAGCCCGGAGGATCTGCCGATCCGCTGGACCTCCGACGGCCGCTCGCTCTATGTCCTCCGTTCCTCGCAGTCTCCGAGCCGCATCGACGTCGTGGACGTGGAATCCGGACGAAGCACCCCCTGGAAGGAGTTCCGGCCGCCCGATCCCGCCGGCGTCTTTGTGATCTCGCCCGCGCAAGTCACCGCGGACGGCGCCTCCTACATCTACTCGTACCGGCGCCTGCTGGATGATCTGATCCTGGTCACGGGCCTCAAGTGAACGGATGACTGCTCCACTGATCGACCGCACGCTCTCGCACTACCGGATCACCGCCGCCATCGGCGTCGGCGGCATGGGCGACCTGTACCGGGCCACCGACACGACGCTGGGCCGCGACGTCGCCCTCAAGGTGCTCTCGGCGAAGATGGCCTCGAGCCCGGAGTGGCTGTCGCAGCCGCCGGGCGAACGCCGCTAGGACAGCCGGGCGACGCCGTCGCGCGCGGCGAGGACGTAGACGGGCTTGGGATTGCGCGCGTATTCGCGGAAGCACGCCTCCGTGAACTTGATCGCGTGCTCGTCGCCGCTCGCGATCGCGCGGTCGGCGAGCTCGTCGCGGGTAGGCAGAGCGTCCGGGGAAAGGGGCGGCCCCGTCTTTCCTCCGGCGGAGGCGTAGAAGGAGGCCGCGGCCTGCCAGGCATAGCGCGACAGCCGCCGCTGCTCCGGGGGCGACACGTACGGAAGCAGCGTGCGCACGGCGACCGGACCGGTCACGCCGTGCAGGAACGTGATGACGGTTCCCGGCGCCGCGGTGGCGAGGTAGACCGACGCGAACGTCTCGGTCAAGTCCGTCAGGAACGCGCTCGGGTCGCCGGAGGCGTCGACGGCGTCGGCCACGGCGGCAAAGGGAGGAAAGCCGTCCAGCGGGGAGAGCCGGTCCGTGATGTTGCCGTAGGAAATGCGCCGTTCGGGAGGAAGTGTCGGAACCCCGGCGATCGCCTGGGAAGGCCTTCGACCGGCCGGCGGCTTCGCGGGCGCCGCGGCTTCGGGAAGCGCGTGATAGGTCGCCGCCCAGTAACCGAGCCCCTCGGCGAGCTCATGCACGCGGGCCGGAGTGTCGGCCGCCTCGAGGCTGCGCACGGCGTGCGCGGTGCGGATCGCGCCGTGAAAGGCGGCCGCGACCACGCCGGGAGACAGGCGCGCGGTCCACTCCGCGAGGACCGCCTTCCACGGATGCTCGGCGAGCTCGCGGCGGAAGAAGACGATCCAGTCGCCCACGCGATCGTCGGCGCCCAGCGCCTCCCGCCAGTCCTTCCGATCGATCGGCCGCGTGCCGGCGGGATGGTCGTGGAGACGCTTGCGGTACTGCTCCACCCAGGGCACGACCGCGTCGGGTCGATCCATGACGACCAGCGCCTCGGCCGCCATCGGTCCATGGTTGGCGAGACGGCCCGCGTACTCTGGCCCGGTCGACGCGAGCAGCGCCAATGCGTCTTCCATGGCCTCTGCCCTGCGGCTCATCTTCGGGTCCATGGATCCGTGGGCGGACGCCAGGATGCCGGGTGCCGCGAGGGCCGCCGAAGCGGCCGCGGCGGTTTCCTGCAGGAACCGCCGGCGCGAGAGCGGGGACATCTCACCTCCGCCCCGATGATACCGCCGCGCGGCC
>JBDTXY010000464.1:0-2784 GCA_040005945.1 Acidobacteriota bacterium | reverse complement strand
TCAGCGGCACGGTCGAAGAGGTGCTGGCGGACAAGGGCAAGGTGAAGGTGTCGGTCAGCCTGTTCGGCCGGCCGACGGCGGTGGAGCTGGACTACCTCCAGCTGCGCGGCCACTAGGGCAGAGTGCAGGTCCCGCGACCGCGCGGGTCATCGCGGCAGGATGGGGCGCACCAATGCGCTCACCGAAACGAGGAGTCTCATGGCGAAGAAGATCCAGGCATTGGTCAAGTTGCAATGCCCGGCCGGCGCGGCTACGCCAGCGCCGCCGGTGGGCACGGCCCTGGGTCCGCACGGCGTGAACATCATGGAGTTCGTGAAGCAGTTCAACGCCCGGACGCAGAGCCAGAGCGGGATGGTGATCCCGTGTGTGGTCACGATCTACGCCGATCGGACCTTCACGTTCATCACCAAGACCCCGCCGGCCCCGAACCTCCTGCTTAAGGAGGCGGGGATCGAAAAGGGGAGCGGCCAGCCCAACCGGACCAAGGTGGGTAAGGTCACGCGGGCGCAGGTCAAGAAGATCGCGGAGATCAAGATGGCCGATCTCAACGCGTCCGATCTCGACAGCGCCATGAAGATGATCGCCGGGACCGCCCGGTCGATGGGACTGGAGGTCATCGACTGATGCGAACCCCGGGCAAGAAGTTCAAGGCCGCGGTCGCCAAAGTGGATCGGGCGCGCGAGTACCAAATCCCTGACGCCGTGGCGCTGGTGAAGGGCGCCTCGTACGCCAAGTTCGATGAGACCGTGGATGTCGCCGTCCGACTCGGCGTCGATCCGCGCCACGCCGACCAGGTGGTGCGCGGCACGGTCGTGCTGCCCCACGGAACCGGGAAGCCGGTTCGGGTGTTAGTGATTACCCAGGGCGACCGGGTCCGCGAGGCCGAAGCCGCGGGCGCCGACTTCGTGGGCATCGAATACATCCAGAAGCTCAAGGACGGCTGGCTCGAGTGCGACGTCATCGTCGCCACGCCTGACGTCATGGGCCAGCTCGGCCAGCTGGGCCGGGTCCTCGGCCCCCGCGGCCTCATGCCGAACCCGAAGGCGGGGACGGTGACGATGGACGTGGCCAAGGCAGTCCGCGAGATCAAGGCGGGCAAGATCGAGTTCCGGGTCGACAAGACGGGCAACGTCCACGCCCCGATCGGCAAGGTGTCGTTCTCGCCGGCGCAGCTGGCGGACAACGCCGCCGCGTTCATGGACACGATCCTGCGCGCCAAGCCGTCCGCGGCCAAGGGCACCTACATCCGCTCGGCGACCATCTCGAGCACCATGGGGCCGGGTGTGCGGCTCGATACGGCGGTGTACCGATGAGCAAGACCGAACGTCAGGAAACGGTGGAGACCCTGAGCGCGCTGCTCAAGGGCACCCCGCACCTCTACGTGACCGACTTCAGCGGCATGAGTGTGCTGCGCATGACCGAGTTCCGCCGCCGGCTCCGCGCCGCGGGGGTCTCGTACGTGGTCGTGAAGAACACGCTGGCCCAGCGGGCGCTGGCCGCCAACGGCATCACCGGGCTGGACGAGCACCTGGCCGGCCCGACCGGGCTGGTGCTCGCGAAAGATCCCCTCACCGCGGCCAAGATCCTGGGCGAGTTCGCCAAGGAGTTCGAACGGCCCACGGTGAAGGCGGGGCTGGTCGACGGCAAGACCGTCGCCCCCGCGCACGTCAAGCGCCTTGGCGAGATCCCGTCGCGCGAGGTGCTGCTGGCCCAGATCGCCGGGTCGATGAACGGCATCCTGTATTCCTTTGTCGGCGCCCTCGAGGCCCTCCGCGAACAGCGCGGTACCGCTTCTTAACCGTACGGAGATCGTGAACATGCCAACGACCACGCTGAGCAACGAAGAGATCCTCGAAGCGATCGGCCACAAGTCCGTTCTCGAGCTCGCGGATCTCATCGAGGCCTTCAAGACCAAGTTCAACGTCACCATCGCGGCCGGCCCGGTGGGCGGTGCGGGCGGCGGCGCGGCGGCGCCCGTGGTTGAGGAGAAGACGGAGTTCTCCGTCGTCCTCAAGACCGGCGGCGCCAAGAAGATCCAGGTCATCAAGGTGGTCCGCGAGATCACCAGCCTGGGCCTGAAGGAAGCCAAGGACGCGGTGGACAACGCCCCAACCGTCGTCAAGGAAGGGATCTCGAAGGCGGAGGCCGAGGAGATCAAGAAGAAGCTGGAAGACCAGGGTGCAGAAGTCGAGCTGAAGTAGGGCGGAAGCGCTCCCCCGACCGTGGGCGGGCCGTTCCGGTCCGGCTCACGGCGGGGGCAAGGCAGCTTCACCCTATTTCAGTGAGACGAATGCACGCTCGAACCACTCGGAAGTTCCCGAATTTGCCGAGCCCCGTAGGTCACCCCGTCTTCCGGCGGGGGATCCGCGTTGGGGCCATTTGTGTTGCGTGGGAGTGAGCTACTGATGCCTCAGACGACCCGATCCGTCATCACGTTCAGCAGGCGCGAGGGCGGCATGCCGATGCCGCACCTCCTCGACATCCAAACGGCGGCGTTCCAGACGCTGCTCGTTCCCGACGACGTCCACGGCGCACGCCAGGATGTCTCGCTGGAGCGCGTGTTCCGGGACCTGTTCCCGATCACGGACGTCAACGAGAAGTACAAGCTCGAGTTCCTGGGCTACTCGCTGGGCGAGGCCAAGTACGCGGTCGAGGAGTGCATCGAGCGCGACATGACTTACGCGGCGCCGCTCAAGGCCAAGCTGCGCCTCGACGTCTACGAGGAGGTCGAGGGCCAGAAGCGGCTCAAGAACGCGATCGAGAAGGAGGTCTACCTGGGCGAGC
>JBDTXY010000463.1:0-2795 GCA_040005945.1 Acidobacteriota bacterium | reverse complement strand
GGCGCATGTTGCGCCACGGCGCCCACCACGTGAACAGGCCGTCGTTGTCGGGATCCTGCGCCCGACCCACGTCGACGAGGCCCTGGTCGAGAATGCGGCGCATCAGCGCGCGCTCGTCCTCGCGCTGGCCGACCACGCCCGGCTTGAGCTCCTTGGGATGCACGTCACGATCCGTCAAGGCCACGTTCAGGTCGCCGCAGATCACGAGCCGGCGGCCGCTCTCCCGCACCGCGCCGGCCCAGCCGCCGAGCGCTTCGAGAAAGCGGATCTTCGCGGCATAGTCCTTGCCGCCGTTGGGCACGTAGACCGAGGCGATCGTCAGCTCTCCGACGTCGGCCGCCACGATCCGCGTCTCGTGATCGAACTCGGGGTGGCCGAAGACCGGCCTCACGGCGCAGAGCTGCTTGCTCAGGTGCAGCGCCACGCCCGAATAGCCGCCCGCGCCGTGCCAGTAGCACCAGTAATCCTCGGCTGCGAACAGCAGCTCGGGGATCTGCTCGGGCTTCGCCTTGATCTCCTGCAGGCACAGGACGTCAGGGCGTTCCTCAGCGATCCACTCCCGGAGCTGCGCTTCGCGCGCACGAATCCCGTTGACGTTCCAGGTGGCGACCTTCATCGCGGCCTAGTGCGTCGGTTCGTTCGCCCCGAGGCGCTCCAGCAGCTCCGCCTTGGCGGTCTCCAGCGCGTGGCGGCGCTCCGGGCTCTCGGTATTGCGAAGAAGGTCTTCGATGCGCGCCAGAGAAAGTTGCAGCGAGCGGCGCCGGGCAATCTCGCCTCCCTGCCCCGGAGCCGGCCGTGCCGCCGACTTTTCCGCTGCCTCTCGCGCGTGCTCCTTCTCGGCCCCTTGGTCTTCTTCGCTCCTGCCCCACCCTCGAGCCATTCCCTAACCTACACCCAACTCGCGCCGGCGCGCACGCCGGGCCGGTATAGGCTCCGGCGCGAGGGAGGCGGCCGGATGGGTGAGGAGTCCCGACGCGCGTTCGGGGCGGACCGGCTGGACGCCGGCGCCGGAGGAGAGATCTGGCTCGTCTGCCCGGTCCCGAAATCCTGGGCGCCACGCCAGGACAAGACCCTGACGAGGGCCGAATACCCGGGCACCGCCGTTTCCTGGCAGGGCGGCGTGTTCGAAGTGCTCCGCGCCGAGCCTCTGACGGACGGTTCCATCCGCTACCGCCTCGCGGCCTGGGAAGAGGGCCACGCCATCCGGCGCATGGAGCAGTACGACGACGCCAGCCAGGCGGCCCGCGAAACCGAGTCCGGCGACCGGCGGGATCGCGTGCGGCATCGGAGGCTTTCGATCTTGCTCGCGCCGCTCGCGGGGCTGCTGCCCGGCGCCAAGCAGAAGGACATGGAGAGCGAGTTCGGAGCGCCCGCCCTGGCCATGACGATCTCCTCCGCCTTGCCGCTCTTCGTCATCGGGTTTCTCGGACTCTTTCGGAACCTCATCGGCGGGCTGGGCGGCGGACTGGGGCTGCCGGGATATCTGGCGCCGCCTTTCCCGGTGGCCCTCTACCTCTTCGGGGAGTCGGCGCTGCGTTTGGCCAGCGCCTTTGCGATGGGCGAGCCGATGGGGTCGCTCCCGGTCGTCATCGCCTACGAGGCCTGGAAGGAGGCGCGCGCTCCCGGGCCGGAACCGCACGCGGATCCATCGGCCGCGGCGCAATCGCGCGGGGATCTCGCGCTCGAGCGGTCTCTACACGATCGCTACACCATGCTCGAGCCGCTTCTCTCGCTGCTGCCGCCGTCCGATCAGCGGGTGTTGAACGCGCGTTTCGGTTTCGACCCGATCCGATGGGGAAGGCTCACGATGGGGGTTCTCATCCTGGTGGGGGGCGCCAACGCCTTAATCGCGCTGATGAATTTCGGCGTCGGCGCCGGCGGCTTCATCGATGGCTTCTGGCTGCTCGCCGGCGGCTTCCTCTGCGTCGAGCAGCTGCGCCGCCGAAAGCTGTTGAAGGCGGGCCAACCCGCCGCCAGCGTGCTCGGCGCATTGGTGCGGCCGCTGGCAAAGCCGCTGCTGGCACCCCCCTCGATCGTCTTGCGTGGACCCGCCTAGCCCTGGCCGCGGCCGCCTCGCAGAGGCCGAAAGAAATCGCGGATGGACGCGGCCAGCATGTCTGGCTCCTCCATCGCGGCGAAGTGGCCGCCGCTTCGCATCTCGGTCCAGGACACGACGTCGTAGGCGCGCTGGACCCACTCGCGGGGCGGCATCGGCTCCTCCTTGGGAAACCGGGCGACGCCGCACGGCACGGGCACGCGCTCCGACGGTCCCAATCGCAGCGGCATGGAGCCGGCTTCGGCGTAGAGGCGAGCCGAGGAGCCGATCGTCTGCGTCACCCAATACAGCGTCACGTGGGCGAGGATGTCGTCGGCCGTGAATCGCGAGAAGACGTCGCCGCCGCAGTCGCTCCAGTTGCGGAGCTTCTCGAGGATCCACGCCAGAAGCCCGACCGGAGAGTCGTTCAACCCGTACGCGAGGGTCTGCGGGCGCGTCGCCTGGACGTGGCCGTACGCTCCCTCATCTTGGATCCAGCGATCGCGCTGAGCGAGAAACTCCTCTTCCCCCGCGGAAAGGGCCCGAGTCCCGGGCCCGAGATCGGGCGCGTAGGACCCCGGGATGTAGTTGAGATGGATTCCGGCGACGCGATCGGGCCGGTCGATCGCCAGCCAGGTGGATACGGTGGCGCCCCAGTCACCGCCTTGCGCGCCGAAGCGCGCGTATCCGAGCCCCGTCATCAGCTCCCCCCAGATCTCCGCGATCTTGCGCGGATGCATGCCGGCCGCGCGGGGCCGCG
>JBDTXY010000462.1:0-2798 GCA_040005945.1 Acidobacteriota bacterium | reverse complement strand
CCTCTCCTGCGCCACGCAGGCGCCTCCGCCCGCGCCCGCGCCGACGTCCGCGGCCCCGCCGGCCGCGCCGACCCCCGTGCCGATCCCGGCCCTGCGCGTCGCGGCGCCTTCCGCCAGCGCGCCCTCGGGTGTTCTCTACCGTGTGGGCCTGAAGAGCGATCTGACGGAATTGATCGTGGGCGCTCCCGGCACGGTCTGGATCGTCGCGTCCGGTGAGCGCGCCGAGCTGGTGCAGGGGCCGGTGTCGTTGCGAGGGAGCTCCTCGTCCGAGTCGGGGCCAGCCTTCCAGATTCAGACGGGCGCCTTTTCGCAGGAGGAGCCGGCGCGCCGTCTGGCGGATCGGCTCGCGGCCGCGACGCAGACCTCCGCGCAGGTCGCCTTCTCAGCCGATCGCGGCGTCTATCGCGTGTTGCTGGGAGGCTACGGCTCGCGCGCCGAGGCCGACGCGGCTCTGGAGAAGCTCAAGGCGGCCGGGCAGGACGGCTTCGTCGTGCCGGGCGCGCCGTTGCCCGCAGCCCGGCCCGCCGCGATCACGGTGTCCGGAGGCGCGGGGCCATCGCTCCTGCTGAGCTCGCCCGTGGATGTTTTTCCCCCGGCGCCGGAGGCGCGCGTTCCCATCGACGGGACGCCGTATCGGGGGAGCCTGCGGATCCTGGTCAATTCCCGCGGAACGCTCAACGCCGTCAACCGCGTCGACCTCGAGGAATACCTCTACGGCGTGGTGCCCGCGGAGATGGGGCCCAAGCGCTTCGACGCGCTGGAGGCGCTCAAGGCTCAGGCGGTGGCCGCGCGCACGTATGCGCTGGCCCACCGCGGGCAGTTCGACGGCGAGGGCTACGACATCTGCGCCACCCCCAAGTGTCAGGTCTATGGCGGCGCCGCGGTCGAGGATCCCCTGACACAGGCGGCCGTGGACGGCACGAAGGGGTTGGTCCTCGCGTACCAGGGACAGTTCGCGGACGCGCTCTTCGTGTCGACGTGCGGCGGGGTGACCGAGAACGTCGAGAACGTGTTCTCGGGCGGACCGGTCCCCTATCTGGTCTCGGTGGAGTGCGGCGAGCTATCGACCACGGAGCTTCCGGGCGCGACGATCCCCAGGGATGCCGGCACGGACGGCCGGTCCGGCCTCCAATGGCGGGGCTACGTCTTGCGGCGGCATGCCCCGCGGAAGGCCGCGATCCGCGCGGCGAGCCTGGCGACGGCGCAGCGATTGGCGGGCGTCGCCCGCAAGGGGACGCCGCCGTCCCGTCTCTCGCCCGCGCTGGTGTATCCGTCGGTCATCGACGCCTTCGATCTGGAGGCCGCGCGCAAGCTGCACCTGACGCCGCGCGACGAGCAGTATTTTACGGAGCCTCCCTCGGCCGTGGGGCGATTGGCCCAGACGGCGAGAGCCGCGTACGAGTTCCTCCTGCGTTTTCGCTTCACCGCGCCGGAGTGGCTCCCGCCCGCGGATCGGGACTTGAGCGAAGAAGAGTACGCCGGGGTGCTCTTCTCCGCGTCCCTGCGATTGGCGGGCGTGGCGGAAGGCTCGGGCCGCTTCCTCTCGCGCGAAGGCTCGAACCTCTGGGTCAAGACGGCGGAAGGCCGGCAGGGCCTGCCCGTGGATCCGGAGGTGCCGCTGGCCCGGCGCGTCGCCGACCGGTATTACCCCACGAGCTCTTTGACGCTGCGCGCGGGAGACCGGGTTCGGTGGTGGAAGAGCGAGTCCGGCCGCGTGCTCGCGTTCTGGGTGGAGCTGGATCCCGACGGGCCGACCTTCGAGCGCGAGTCCTCGTGGACGGAGTGGGTGCGGCGCGTCCCTGCCAAAGAGCTCGCGCGCCGGATGTCGGGACGCGTCGCCGGGACCGAGGTCCGGGAGATCACGGTGACCCAGCGCAGCCCGGCCGGGCGCGCGATCGAGATGCGGGTGCGCACGGACGCGGCAGAGGCGACGTTCAAACGCTTCGATCTGCGCCAGGCGGTGGAAATGCCCGAGATGCTGTTCACGGTCTCCCGGGTCGCGGGCCCCGAAGGCGAGACCGAGTTCCTGTTCCTGGGCCGGGGCTGGGGCCACGGAGTGGGGCTCTGTCAGAACGGCGCGTTCGGCATGGCGCTGGCGGGGGAGACGTACGGCCGGATTCTCAAGCACTATTACACCGGGGTGGAGATCGTTCCGGCGAGCACGGTCGCGGCGGGCGCGCCATCCACCCGTTGAATGCACGGCTGTTAGCTCCTGTAAAATGGTCGCGTGAGCACAGTCGTCACGTCCGAACGCGAAGCGATCCTCCGCACCCTGCGCGACTTCTGCGAGGCCGAGATCCGGCCGCACGTGATGCGCTGGGACGAAGCCCAGGAGTTCCCGCGCGAGCTCTTCCGCAAGCTCGGCGAGCTCGGCTTCCTGAGCGTCTTCTTCCCGGAGAAATACGGGGGCTCGGGTCTGTCCTACATGGACTATCAGGCGATCGTGGAGCAGGTCGCCTCCGTGGATCCTTCGGTGGCCCTCGCGCTGGCGGCGCACAATAGCCTGGGCTCGAATCACATCTTCCAGTTCGGATCCGAGGCGCAGCGCCAGCGGTACATGCCGCGCTTGACCTCCGGAGAATGGCTGGCGGCGTGGGGACTGACGGAGGCCGAGGCCGGCTCGGACTCGGGTGGCACGAAGACGACGGCGGTCCGCGACGGCGGCTCCTGGGTCTTGAACGGATCCAAGAACTTCATCACGAACGCGTCGGTCGCCGGCGTGGCCGTCCTCATGGCGGTCACCGATCGCGCCCGGACCAACCGCGGCATCTCCGCGTTCATCGTGGAGCTGGACAATC
>JBDTXY010000461.1:0-2799 GCA_040005945.1 Acidobacteriota bacterium | reverse complement strand
AGGTCGTCCTCGGACCGCAGCACCGAGCTGCCGAACTTGAGGACGATCATCGGCCGGGACGCCGGTGCCGGCGTCACGACGCATCCCGAAGGGCCGCCGCGGCCTCGCTGCGCACGAAGAGCTCGGCGTTCAAGAGGCTGCCTCCGGCGGCGCCGCGCACGGTGTTGTTGCCCACGATCGTGAACTTCCAGTCCAGCACTCCGCAGCGCGCGAGCCCGCCGATCCAGGTGACCATGCCTCCCTCGCGCTCCGCGTGCCGGCGAGGCTGCGGGGCGTGAGCCTCGTCCAGATACTCGATTAAACGGGCGGGAGCCGAGGGCAGGGCCGCGATCGCGGCGCTCGCGTGGAACTGCCGCCAGGCCTCGACCAGCTCCCCGGCCGACGCCTTGCGTGAGAGCGCGACCGAGACGGATTCGGTGTGGCCGTTCTCGACGGGGACCCGGTAGGTGTGGGCGGAGATCGTGATGTCCGCCGGCACGACGCGCCCGTCCGCGAGTCGGCCCAGGATTCTCGGCGTCTCGCTCTCGATCTTGCCGGCTTCTTCGGGGATGTCGGGAATGACGTTGGAAAGCGCATCCAGGGAGGCCACGCCCGGGTAGCCGGCGCCCGAAACCGCCTGCATCGTCGTGACCAGGACCCTTTCGACTCCAAACGCGCGCTGCAGCGGCGCCAGCGCCAGGACCAGCTGCGTGGCCGAGCAGTTGGGGTTGGTCAGGATGGCGCCGTCCCACCCACGGCGGGAGCGCTGCGCCGGCAACAGGCCCATGTGGTCCGCGTTGACCTCCGGCACCATCAGCGGGACATCCTCATCCATGCGATGGGCGGAGGCGTTGGAGATGACCGTGTATCCGGCCCGCGCGAACCGGGGCTCGAGCTCACGTGCGGACGCGGCGTTCAAGGCCGAAAAGACGATCCGACACGGCAGGTCCGGCTCGGCCCTCCGCAACACGGTGTCCGCGAGACCGGGCGGGGGCGGCTCGGACAGGCGCCAGGGAGACACCTCGCCATACGGGCGGCCGGCGGACCGGTCGGAAGCCGCCAGCGCGGCCACGGCGAAGTCGGGGTGTCCGGTCAAGCGGGACAGCAAGCGCTGCCCGACGGCGCCGGTCGCGCCGAGGATGCCGATCGGGATCTTGCCGGCTTGCATGGATGAGTCTGCGGTCTCGCCCGAATCAACGAGCTCCCGTCGCCGGGAATTCCGCCGCGGCGCGGCGGCTCACGACGTCGAGTCGAAGAGCGTCGGCTGCGATCCCGGCCGGCGAAACGTGCTGGTATGCCGGCGGCTTTCCCGGACCTGGTTGAAGCTCAGCCGGCGGCACTCCAGCTCGAAGAGGTTTTCGATCGCGTCCCAGCGGGGCCCGACTCCCTCCATCCGCGCGCTGAAGCGGGACTCGTTGCGCTTGCCGCCGCGGGTCTGCGTGATGTTGGACCAGATCCGGGAGGCGCGGTCCGGGAACGCCGCCTGCAGCCGCTCCTCGAAGACCGGCAGCGTCTCGGCGGGCAGGCGCAGCAAGGTCAGGAACGCGCTGGTCGCGCCGGCTTCCCGGGCCCGGGACAGGATCTTCGCGATGTCGCTATCGTTCAAGCCCGGGATGACCGGAGCGATCGCTACCCCGGTGCGAATCCCGGTGGCCGACAGGAGGGCCAGCGTGTCGAAGCGCTGGGACGGAAGGCTGGCATGGGGCTCGATCGCCCTTCCGGCCGCGTCGTCGGCAAAGGGAATGCTCACGTAGACCACGGCCTCCGTCTCCCGCGCCAGCGCCGAGAGCACGTCCGCGTCGCGCCGGATGAGCGCGCCTTTCGTGACGATCCCGACCGGATTGCGGAACTCCAGGCAGATCTCCAGGCAGCGCCGCGTCAGGCCGTAGACCGCCTCGATGGGCTGATAGCAATCGGTGACGCCCGAGAAGACGAGCGGATCGCCCTTCCACGAGCGGCGCGTCAGCTCGCGTCGCAGCAGCTCCGGGGCGTTGACCTTGGCGACGATCTTGCGCTCGAAGTCCGTTCCCGCGCCGAAGCCCAGGTACTGGTGGGTCGGGCGTGCGTAGCAATAAGCGCAAGCATGAAAACATCCGCGGTAGGGATTGACGCTGAAGCGGAAATCGATGTCGGGGCTGTCGTTCGTGGCGATGATCGATCGCGCGTCCTCCTCGAAGATCTCGAGCGAGGCCTCGGGCGGCTCGCCGAGCCACTCGGCATGGACCGATTCCCACGGATTGGGAGGGTTGGAGAGGAGACGGGGCATCCCGGCGAAAGTATAGAGTCTCTCCACCGAGCAAGCACTCCGTGTCATTGGCAGGCTCCACCGAAGCTCCGTCGATCGCCCGCTCGACCCGCGCTCCCCGACGAGCGGCGGCGGCCGGGCTCCTGTTGGCCGGGGCCGCCGCGATCTTCTGGTTCGGGCTCGGCATGCCCCGGGGCCTGCTGATGTCCGAGGACATCCGTTCGCGCGTCTGGCCCTGGGCAGGCGTCTGCGCCCCGCGGGAGATCGTCGCACCCGCGCTCTCGGATCCGGTCTGGCAGTTCATCCCGTGGCTCGAGCTGGCCCGGACGGAGCTTGGCTCGGGACGTCTTCCGCTGTGGAATCCCCATCAGGAAGGCGGAGTGCCCCTGCTCGGGAACGGCCAATCCGCGTTGGGTTCGCCCCTGAACTGGCCGGTGCTCCTCTGGGGCGCGGCCCGCGGCTGGAACCTCTCTCTGCTGTTGCGTCTGCTTCTGGCGGCGACCGGCGCGTATCTTGGGCTTCGCGACCTGGGCCGCTCCGGCGCCGGAGCGATTCTGGGCGCTGCGGCCTTTGCG
>JBDTXY010000460.1:0-2800 GCA_040005945.1 Acidobacteriota bacterium | reverse complement strand
AGTTTCTGAGCGGCGGCGGCACGTGGACCTACACGAGCGGCACCGGGAAGCTCAAAGACATCAAGGGCAAGGGCACGTACAAGGGCACGCCCAACGCCGACGGAACCGTGACGTACCAGATCGACGGGGAGTATTCGCTGCCGTAGCCACCCAGGCATGCCAGAGAGATTGGTCGGGGCGAGAGGCTTTGAACCTCCGCCCACTCGGTCCCGAACAGGATCGGGCATCGCGCTTGAGCCGCTCATCCCGCGCCCGGAACACCTCCCCCATCCTGCCCGCGCCGAGCGGCGACAGGATCTCGTAGGGGCCGAGCTTGGATCCCGCGGCCAGGGTCATCGGCCCGGTTTCTCCCCCACGCGCCGTTCGAGCTCGCCGCGCCAGCCGAGCACGACGTTGATCTGGGTGACGGGGCTCGTCGGCTGGGCGTTCTGGACGAACAGGAAGTGTTTGTCGTCCGGGGCCACGTCGTAGCAACGGCCGGAATTGAAACAGTTGAACGGGAACAAGAGTTCCGGCCGGCCGGCGGCAAGAGCATGCGTCGGGTCGACAGACACGTGCAGGAGCTTGTCGCCGTCGAAGTAGAAGACTTCTCGGCCGTCGTGCGACCATTCGGGCCGGACGCCCCCTTCGGTCGAGATCTGCCATTTGCCGCCGGAGCCGGGAAAGGGACGGAGGTAGATCTCGCTGCGGCCCGACTCGTTCGATTCGTAGGCCATCCAGCGGCCGTCGCGCGAGAACTCTCCGAACCATTCCAGAAAGGGAGTTCGAACGAAGGGATAGGGCTTGCGGTCACCTTCGACGGGAAGAATCCAGATGTCGAACCCGGTCGTCGGGTCGAGATCTTCGTAGGCCAAGAACCGGCCGTCCGGAGACCAGGAGGTCGCGAAGATCCAGTGCTTGCTGGCGAGGAGCTGCTCTTCCGGCCCGCTGCCGTCCGCGGGCCGCCAGTAGAGCCCGTAGAGACCATTTCGGAGCGAGGTGTAAACGATCCGTTTCCCGTCGGGCGTCCAGAGCGGATCGCGGTTGTCATTCTCGAAGGTCAGCCGTGCCAGAGTGCCTCGATCGATGTTGTGGACCCAGATGTTCCAGGTCGGCCCTTCGATGGTCATGGCCACCTGGCGACCGTCTGGCGAGAGAGAAAGATCTTCGAAGGCGTTGTCGTCCGGAGTGAGCGTCCTCGACACGCCTTTGCGGTCCGCCATCACGACTCGCCTTCGCACGGCGGCGCGCGCTCCGGAGACGTAGGCGAGCGCGCCGCTCCTCGAGACCGCGAACTGCTCGATCCCGTCCGCGGAGTCGGGCATGACCTTTTCCACGACCAGGACGGGCTGCCCCAGAAGCTTCCTGCTTTCCGGGTCGAACCGGGTAGCCAGGATGGCGCCCGAACGGCCGAAGACGAGAAAGCCCGGCTCCAGGTAGTGAGGATTCGTCCCCTTCGGAAGGATGTCCTGCCACTTGCCCGTCTCGAGGTCGAGCACCGCGATATTGGCCAGACTGGTCTGGAACCCGCTTGTTCTCGCGAACAGCAGAGCCTTTCCCCCGGGAAGGACCTCGGGCTCCAGGATGCCACCACGGCTCGCATCGGGCTTGAGGACCTGCACGCACTTTCCGCCCGACGCGGGGGCGCGAAGCAGGCCTCCGTTGTACGACGAGACGAACGCGCTCCCGTCTTCGGCCCAGGCGGCGGTCCCTTCGTAGGGAATCGGAATGTCGCAAACGGGTTGAGGCGACCCGCCCGACACCGCCAGCCGCTGGAGCTTGCCTCCCAGGGAGTACGCCAGCCACTGGCCATCGGGAGAAAAAGAAGGAGCCAACGCACCCTCGGTATCGGGAAGAACCCTGGCGTCGAAGGAGTCGATCGGACGCAGGTAGAGCGCAGTCTTTCCGGACTCGCTCTTGGCGACATAGGCCATCTGTGCCCCGTCGCGTGAGATCGCGAAGTTCGGAAGCGAATCGACGGGAAGCGACTGCCCTTGCGGAAGGGCGACACTCAGCCGGAGGGCGGAGGCGCGCACCGGTTGCCGGTGGCGCAGCGCCACGGCTCCCACAACCAGTGCCGCTCCGAGCGCCAGACCGATCAAGCCCCACGCCACCGCGCGCCCGCGCGAGGGGCGTGCGTCGGCAGCTCCGATCGCAACACCGGCGCCCGCGTCGATGAGACTGGCCGGCGCCCCTTCCAACGCGATCCGTGCCTCGCCGATGTCGCGCAGGCGCCGCTTGGGGTCCCGTTCGAGACAGCGCTCGAGCAGCTGGCGGACCGCCGGCGGCGAACCGGCCGGCAACGCCTTCCAGTCGATGTCCGCCCGGAGCACCGCGGCTAGCGTGTCGGAGACCGTTTCCCCCTCGAAGGCCTTGCGCCCGGCCAGCATCTCGTACAGCACCGTTCCGAATGCCCACACGTCCGCGCGCTTGTCGACGGACTTGCCGCGCGCCTGCTCGGGGCTCATGTAGGCCGCCGTGCCGATCACGACTCCGGCCTGCGTCGCCGCCGCCGTCAGCGTCGGCGAATGGGAGACATCGGGCGACGAGGCGTCCCCCGTCAGCGCCTTGGCCAGGCCGAAGTCCAGGACCTTGACTGTCCCCTCCGGCGTGAGCTTCACGTTGGCCGGCTTCAGGTCTCGGTGCACGATCCCTTTCTCATGTGCCGCCTCGAGCGCCTCCGCGATCTGGCGCGCGATCGCCACCGCCTCTTCGACGGGAATGGGACCCGCGGCGATCTTTTCCGCGAGCGTCTCGCCGGGCACCAGCTCGAGAACGAGCGCCTCGATCTCACCGGCTTTTTCGAGCCCATAGATCGCCG
>JBDTXY010000459.1:0-2800 GCA_040005945.1 Acidobacteriota bacterium | reverse complement strand
CTGGACGACTCCAAACGCCTCGACGCGCCGGCGCGAGAGCATCTGGACCGGGAGATCCGGCGGCGCGCCGTGGCTTGGGCCATCGGGATCGTCGAGGCGCCGGTCATCGATGCGCGCGACATCCTTCGCGCAAGCCTCGAGGCGATGCGGATGGCCGTGATCGCGCTGGACCCGCCGCCCGACGCCCTCTTGGTCGACGCGGTGCAGGTTCCCGGAGTGAAGCTGCCCCAGGTCCCCGTCATCCATGGCGATGCGCTTTCGGGCTGCATCGCGGCGGCTTCGATCGTGGCCAAAGTCCACCGCGACGGGCTCCTCGATGGGCTCGCCCGACGGTACCCCGCCTACGGTTTCGAGCAGCATAAGGGCTACGGAACTCCGGAGCACTGGGTGGCGCTCGAGCGCTGCGGGCCCTGTCCGGAGCATCGCCTGACGTACCACGGAGTCGTGCCCGGAGCCGGCGGCGACCCAATCGGTAGTCGGGCGGCGCGCCGTCGCGGTTAGAATTCTCCTCAGATGGCGGTCACCCGAGAACAGGCCCTCCAGTCCGCCGAGAAGCTTCTGTCCCGAGGCAAGCTCGATCAGGCGCTGAAGGAGTACCTGCGCATCCTGGAGGAGAACCCCAAGGACATATCGACGCTGAACAAGGTGGGGGACCTCTACGTCCGGATGAACCGGCCCGGAGACTCCATTCCCTATTACACGCGGATCGCGGACTTCTACTCCAAGGACGGGTTCTTCCTCAAGGCGATCGCGATCTACAAGAAGATCAACAAGATTGACCCCGCCCGGCTGGACGTGTACGACAAGCTCGCCGAGCTCTACCACAAGCAGGGTCTGATCCAGGACTCGCGGAGCCAGTACCAGGTTCTCGCGGACCACTACCAAAAGAACAACCGCATCAAGGACGCCATCGGTGTCTACAAGAAGATGGCGGCGATCGATTCGGCGGACCTTCGGATTCAAGTGCGCCTGGCCGATCTGTACCGCGCCGCCAATCAGAAGGACCAGGCCGTCATGCAGTACGGCTTGATCGGCTCGATGCTTTTGAAGCGCGGCGCGCACGACGAGGCGGCGCAGGTTTTTCAGAAGGCGTTGGAGCTTTCGCCCGACGACGTGGAGACCCAGAAGAATCTGGTCCGTTCGTTGCTGGCGCAGAAGAACACCGACGCCGCCATGGCGGTCCTGAAGGCGGCGCCGCGCACCGCGGAGAGCCTGGCCTTGTTCGCCGAAGCCCAGCTGGAGATGGGCCAGCGCATGGAGGCCGTCCGGACGGCCGAGCAGGCCCTCGCGCTGGATGCGGACGCGGAGGCTCCGCGTCTCTTCCTGTGTCGCCTGCGGCTTCAGGAGCAGGCGTTCGATAAGGCCGCGGAGGCGGTGTTTCCGATCGTCGACGCCGCGGCCGGCCGACGGCAGTTCGCCAAGGCCGCCGAGTACCTGGAGGTGGTCCTGGCGGCCGATCCGTTGAATTCGGCGGCGTTGGAGAAGATGAGCCAGGTCCTGGAGGCCGAAGGCAACCGGCCCGGTCTGGCCAGGGTTCAGACGATCCTCGGGGAGATCGCAGAGAAGCGCGGCGACCCGGCGTCCGCGCTGGCCCGCTACCGGCGCGCGCTGGAGGCGGATCCTTCCTGGGCCGCCGCGGCGACGCGATTGAAGGAGATCGGGCCCCCGCCGGAAGCGGCCGCGACCGCCGCCGCGGCGGCGGTCGAGCCTGCGGAGGCGGCCGAGAGCCAGGAGCTCGTCCTGGATCTGGAGGACTCGGCCTCGGTTCACGCTCCGCAACCCAAGGTTCCTTCGATCGAATGGGAGGAACCGGACGCGCCCGCAGTCGAGACGGCCGCGCCCGCTGCGGCGGAGCCGTTCGCTCCAGCTCCGGCCGCGCCTCCGGCACCGACCCAGCCTCCCGCCGTGTCGCCTCCGCCGAGTCACTGGATCGAGGCGGCGCCGGCGACCCCGACGGCGGCCCCGGAGGAACAGCAGGTCGAGACCTTGATCGTGGAAGCCGAGGTCTTCGCCAAGTACGGATTGACGGACAAGGCGATCGAGCGGCTCTTCTCGCTGGTCCGCAAGCGGCCCGACCTGTTGAAGGCGCGGGAGCGGTTGGTCGAGTTGTTGGCCGAGTCCAAGAACCCGGGATTGTCCCGCGAGGCGGAGTCGCTGGCGGCGGCCTACAGCGAAGCCGGACAGCCCGCGGAGGCCGGCCGGGTGTTGGCGCGGGCCGGACTGGCCAGCGGCGACGTCGACATGGGAGCCAGGCCCGAGGCGCAGCACCGGCCGCCGGCAATGGGGATGGAAGTCGAGTTCGAGGAGTTCGAGGTCGGGCACCCGGCGGCTCCCCCAGCCACGCCGCCCGTGTCCGTGCTGCCGGAGGACTCCATCGACTTCTCCGACGTCGGAGGCCCCCCGCCGGTGTTCGAGCGCATGGCCACTCCGGAAGCCGTGGCGCCCGCGGAAAAAGAGTTCGTCTCCTACGAGCAACTCGGCAACCTTCTCGAAGACGAGATGCTCAAGGCCGGCGAGGGCGAAAGCCGGGAGCCCACCCAGGTGCCGACCGTCTCCGACGAGAACCTTTTCTCGGACGAGCAGAAGTTCTTCAACCTCGCCGAGGAGCTCGAGAAGGAGCTCTCCGAAGAGGCAATCGCGGAGGAGGCCGCCGAGATCTCGTCGCCCCAGGGCGAGGTATCGCTGGAAGAGATTTTTCGCGAGTTCAAGAAGGGCGTCGAACAGCAGCTCTCGGCCGAAGACTACGAGACGCACTACAACCTGGGAATCGCCTACAAGGAGATGGGACTCGTCGACGAGG
>JBDTXY010000458.1:0-2806 GCA_040005945.1 Acidobacteriota bacterium | reverse complement strand
TTGCCGCCCGAGGCGTCCCCGGTGACAGTGGCGGGGGCCGCGCGGGATTCTCACCCGCTTCCCTTCGCCGAACGAATCAAAGAGCGTCGAAGACCGCCGACCATAGCGCGATTGCCGCGCCCTTTCAAGGCGTCCGCGCGGATATGATCCGGAAAAATGCGAGGCCCCGACTACACGCTCGACCTGGACCGCATGCGGCGCGTCGGTTTCCCGGAGGTCGTTCTGGCCCAGGGCAAGAGCGCCACGCAGATCGTCGAGATCTGCCGGCAACTCTCGCGGGCCCACGACGTGCTGGTGACCCGCCTGCCTCCGGAGCTGTGGGAGGAGGTCGCGGCCTCTCCCCTGCCCGGCCGCGCCGACTACGACCCCCGCTCGGAGACGCTGCAGCTCGCGGTCGGCAAGCCCATGCCGCGGGTCGAGGGCGCGGTCGTGATCGTGACGGCCGGCACCTCCGACACGTCGGTCGCGGAGGAGGCCCGGCGCTCGCTCGACTACCTGGGCGTTTCTTCGACGATCGTTCCCGATGTGGGAGTCGCGGGCGTGCTGCGCCTGCTCTCGCGGCTCGAGGAGATCGAGCGGGCCGACCTGGTGATCGCCGTCGCCGGCATGGAGGCCTCGCTCTTCTCGGTCCTCGGCGGATTGGTCGGCCGCCCGATCATCGCCGTCCCCACGTCCCGCGGCTACGGCGCCGCCTTTCAGGGGCTCGCCTCGCTTCTCTCCGCGGTCAACTCCTGCGCCAACGGGGTGACCGCGGTCAACATCGACTCCGGCTACGCGGCGGCGATGGCCGCGTACCGCATTCTTTCCGGAGGGCCCCGCCGATGGGATCGAAAAGACAATCCGCCCAGCACACCGCCAAGGAATACATCCACGCCGCGGCGATCGGCGTCGACCGCAAGAGGAAGAGGGCGCTCCTCCGCCGTCCGACGACGGCGGTAAAGGTCGAGAAGTCGACCACCGTCTCGCAGCTGCTGGACTCCTACCGCCAGGCCTCGTTCCAGGCGCGCGCGCTCGGAAAGGCGGCCGGGGTCTTCGACGCCATGCTCCGGGATCGCCAGCGCCCCACGATCTTTCTGGGCATGGCGGGATCGCTCATCGCCGCCGGAATGCGGCAGGTGATCGTGGACTTGATCGAACAGAACATGGTGGATGTCGTCGTCTCGACCGGCGCGATCGTTTCCCAGGACTTCTACCAGGTGCGCGGCGGCAAGCACTACCACGGTGATCCCGATGCCGACGACAAAGAGCTCCGGGATCTCTACATCGACCGGCTCTACGACACCTTCATCGACGAGGAGAAGTATTGGGCGACGGATTTGGACATCTCGAAGTTCGCCGATTCCCTCGCGGGCCAGACGATGTCCTCGCGGCAGTTCCTGGCGCTCCTGGCAGAGCGCGCCCGCGGCGACAAAGGCTCGATCCTGGGCGCCTGCGCCCGGCGCGGTGTTCCTCTGTTCGTGCCCGCTTTGAACGACTCCTCGATCGGCATTGGCCTGACCGAGCACTATCACCGCGCGCGCACGGCGGGCCGCACGCCCTTCCGGATCAGCTCGATCTCCGACAACTACGAGCTCACCCAGATCGTCGTGAAGAGTCCGGCCACGGCGGCGCTCTACGTGTCGGGCGGCGTGCCCAAGAACTACATCAACGACTCGATCGTGATGTCCTACATCTTCGGGATCGATACCGGCGGCCACAAGTACGCCCTACAGATCACCACCGACGCGCCGCATTGGGGAGGCCTGGGCGGCTCGACGCTCTCGGAGGCGACGTCCTGGGGCAAGGTCTCCAAGAAGGCGACGCATGAGATGGCGTTCATCGAGACCTCCGTGGCGCTGCCGATGCTCTATGGCTACGCGCTGCAGAAAAATTCCGCGCGCGGTCGAAAACGGCTGCGATACGCCTGGGATGGCGACATTCTCGAGTCCGTCCGGCGGGCGTGACGGAGCTCGGACGGGTCGTCCGTCTGCAGGTCCAGACGGATTCCTTGAAACGCGGGCCGCGTCCCTCTCGGGTCTACGACCCCGCGCCGCTGATCGGAGTGGAGCTCTTGCGGCTCTCGCCTGCGGGAGTTCGCGGGGTGACGGCTTCGGGTGAGGAGATTCTGGACGTGCACCACCCCGGGCATCCGCGGGCCAAGAGCGCTCCCGGACGCGAGGCTTCGTTCGGATTCACCAGTCACTACCAGCGGATGCACGATCGGTACGGTGCGCGCGTGAAGACCGGTTGTGCCGGAGAGAACATTCTGGTCGAAACCGGCCGGATCTGGATGCTCGCGGACTTCACGAGCGTGCTCGCCTTCCGGAGCGCAACGACCGGCGCGATTCTCCAGCTGACCGGAGTCGCGGTCGCCGCCCCGTGCGTCGAGTTCTCGCGGTTCACCCTGGGTGATCCGGAGGCGTCGCCTCGCGACGTCAAGCCGGTACTCCAGTTCTTGGACGAGGGCACCCGCGGCTACGTCTTCACTCCTGCGGACGAATTCGTTCTCCGTGCCGGTGACCTCTTGGAGCTCGCGTAGGGAGGGCGGAAGTCACGAATTGACGCCGCGCGCAGCGAACCGGAGCCCCGATCTTCCGGCGGTTTGTCTCTCAACGCGACACGATCCGCGCTACCATTCAGAAATCAAACAGGAGGACAACGCGTGCGCACTTCGATCGCGGCCTTTCTTTTCCTGGCCGTTGCTTTCGCAACGGCGGAAACGGCGTACTACCGTATCGAGCTCTCGCCCTCCGGCAGCTTCGTGGCGATCGGGGCGCCCGTCGTCCGGGGCGCGACGGTGCTGTTCCACGGATACCCCGACGGTCAC
>JBDTXY010000457.1:0-2818 GCA_040005945.1 Acidobacteriota bacterium | reverse complement strand
ACCGACCGGCACGTCGTCCCGAGCGTCGCGAGGGACCCCTCGCTCGGCGCAAGGCGGTGGCGATTAAGTCCGGGATCCCCCGTCGGCTGCTCCTCCTCGGGATGACCGAGCGCCAGCTTTCGCCGCGCTCGGTCACTTTGCCGCCAACCAGTCCTGTCCCGACCCGACGTCCACGGACAGGCGTACCTTCAGCTGCGCGGCGCCTTCCATGACCTCCCGAACCAGACGCGAGACCTCCGGAACCTCCGCGGAGGGAGTCTCGAGCACCAGCTCATCGTGGACCTGGAGAACCATTCGCGCGTCCAGCCCGGCCCGCGGCAGCGCGGCGTCGAGGCGAACCATCGCGATCTTGATGATGTCCGCCGCCGTGCCCTGGATCGGCGCGTTGAGCGCCATCCGTTCCGCGTTGGACCGGACCGCCGGGTTGGACGCGACGATGTCCGGGATGGGGCGCACGCGCCCAAAGAGAGTCGTCACCTCGCGAGTCCGCCGGGCCTCTTCGACAATGGCGTCCAGCGTCGCCCGGACCCGCGGAAACTGCGCGAAATAGGAATCGACGTAGCTCTTGGCTTCCGAGGTCGAGACGCCGAGCTCCTTGCCCAGCGTGAACGCGGCCATGCCGTAGAGCAGCGCGAAGTTGATGCGCTTGGCCGCGTATCGCATCTCCTGGCTCACCAGATCCGGCGCGACGCCGAAGATCTTCGCGGCGGTCGCCCGATGGATGTCCTGTTCCTCCACGAAGGCACGGATCAGCGCCTCGTCTCCGGACATGTGCGCGAGGATGCGCAGCTCGATCTGGGAATAGTCTGCGACGACCAGCTGGCGTCCCGGCGGCGCCACGAAGGCCTTGCGGATCTGGCGGCCCGCCTCGGTGCGAATCGGAATGTTCTGCAGGTTGGGATCCGACGAGGAGAGCCGGCCGGTCGCGGCCACGGTCTGGCGCAGGGACGTGTGGACCCGGGCGTTCGCGTCGGCGATCGCCGGAAGCGCGTCCACGTACGTGCCCTTGAGCTTGGAGATCTCGCGAAACTCGAGCATGAGCTTGGGAAGCGGGAAGCCCCTCTCGGCCAGCTCCGAAAGGACCTCGAATCCCGTCGACGAGGATCGCGTCTTGGCCGTCTTCTTCAGAACGGGGTATCCCAGCTTCTCGAAGAGGATCTGTCCGAGCTTGACGGGAGAGTTGAGGTTGAACTCCTCGCCCGCGAGCTCCCAGATTTGGCGCTCGAGCTCGCGAAGTTCCTTCTCCATGCGCGCGGAAAACTCGCGCAGCAGCGGGACGTCGATCGCGACGCCGGCCACCTCCATCCGGGCGAGCACCGGCGTCAAGGGGCGTTCGATCTCCCGGTAGATCTTCTCCAAGGCCGGACGCGCGGAAAGCTCCAGGGCCAGAGGCTCGGCCAACGCCAGCGCAGAGGACGCCCGCTCGGCCAGCCATCGGTCCGCGTTGGCGATCTCATAGTTCTCGGGCAGCGCGCAGGCGGACACTCCGGCTTCCTTGTCTGCGAGCAGCTGATGGCCCAGGCGCTGGAACGCCATGGGCTCGAGCTCGGAGCTGCCGACTCCCGGCGAGAGCACGTACTGCGCCAGGCAGACGTCGAAGAGATCTCCCGCGACCGCGCCGCCGGCGCGGAGAAGCAACGTCTCCAGCGGCTTGGCGTCGGCGACCGCGAACGCCGCGCCGGCCCGATCGAGATTCGCCCAGCGCGCGGCGATGTCGGAAACTCCTTCTTCGGCGATTTGCGTTTCCGCTCCGTCGGAGACAGCCAGAAGCGCCCGCTCGCCCCGGATCAGCAATGCGACCCCGGCGCGCCCGCGGTTGGGCGAGAATGCCTCGCCCGGCGCCACGCGGCGAGAGACGAACTCCGGGGGCTTCGCCGACTCGCCCTGGATCTCCGCCGCGAGCGAATGGAACTCCAGCCGGACGAAGATCTCCTTCAGCTTGCCGAAATCGGGCTCTGAGCGCCGGAGCGCGTTGGGGTCGAACGCGATCGGCAGGTCCGTCGGGATCCCGACCAACTGCCGCGAGAGCATCGCGGCGTCCGTGTTCTGGCGAAGGCTCTCGCCGACCTTGCCCTTGATCTCGTCGGCGCGTTCCAGAAGGGCGGTCAGACTCCCGTATTGGCCGATCCATTTCTTCGCGGTGACCTGCCCGACCCCCGGCACGCCCGGGACGTTGTCGACGCTGTCTCCCATGAGGGCCAGGACGTCGGCCACCTGGCCGGGGCGCACCCCGAAGAAGGTCTCGACGCCGGGCTCGTCGAGAAAGACCTCCTTGCCGGTGTGGAACACGCGGACATGGGGACCGACGAGCTGCAGCATGTCCTTGTCTGCCGTCACGATGACGACGTCGAACCCCGCATCCGACGCCTTCGCCGCCAGCGTGCCGATCACGTCGTCCGCTTCGAAACCGGGCAGCTCGAGCACCGGAATCCGATAGGCCTCGAGCAGCTCCCGGATCTGCGGAAGCTGGACGGCCAGGTCGTCGGCCATGGCGACGCGGTTCGCCTTGTACGCCGCATAGGCCTCGTGCCGCTTTGTGCGCTGCGGCCCGTCCCAGGCCGCGGCGACCAAGTCCGGAGCGTGCTCGCGGAGCATCTTGCGCAGCATCGTGACGAAGCCGTACACGGCGTTGGTGGGGCGGCCCGCCGAGGTCGAGAGCCGTTGGATCGCGTGGTAGGCGCGGTGGATGTTGGACATCGAATCCACCAGATAGAGCTTGGGCCGGTCTTGGGGCATGGAAGCGGGATATTACCGTCGCCGGATCTGCGCTGCGGGATCTGCCTTCGGCACCGTCCCGCGGCTCGCCCGGGTGCGGGCT
>JBDTXY010000456.1:0-2823 GCA_040005945.1 Acidobacteriota bacterium | reverse complement strand
GGTCGCTGCGGCTCAGGCCCCTTCCAAGGCGCCGACGCCCGCTGCTCCGGTGGCGAAGCCTCCGGAAACGCTTGGCCAGACCTTGATCGACCAGGACGAGCTGGCCAATGCCGGCCGAGCCTACACATACGATCCAGCGGGTCGTCGAGATCCGTTTCGATCGCTGCTCATTCGGCAACCCAACCGGCCGGGCGGGCAGCGCCCCGCGGGTGTTGCAGGAATTGGGGTCGACGAGGTGATCATCCAGGGAATCTGGAAAACGCGAGCGGGTTTTGTCGCCCAAATCCGAGGGGCCGACAACAAAAGTTATTTGCTCCGTGGCGGCGACCTCCTCGGCGCCGGGGAAGTCACGCGGGTCGGCCCTAACGAAGTGACTTTTCGGCAGAACCTGAGTGATCCCCAGAGCGTGAAGCCATTTCGGGATGTGACCAAGCAGCTCAATGCGACGATCCGGTAATGAAGGCATTTCAGCGATGAGAGCGTCCAGCGCGACGGGAGGAGCGATGCGAATGGCATGCGGAAAGAGCGCGATCGCCATCATGGCCGTGATGATGGCGGCGGTGTTCGGCTGCGCCTCTTCCACCAAGGGGCACGGCGCCCATTCGGCTGTCGAGACGACTGCCAGGGGAGCAGCCGACTCGCCCGCCGCCTCGTCGAAAGCCGGGACGAAGGTTCAGGAGGCTGCCTTCGCCGAAGATCCTGACGGAGCGCGCCTGGTGCTGACCTCCAACGGGCCTCTGCTCTACACGGCCTACGAGCCACGACCGGATTTGCTGGTCGTCGATCTGCCCGGAAGCTCGCTCTCGGAGAGCTTCGCGCCGCCGGCGGTCTCCGGAACTCTCGTGTCTTCTCTCCGGGTCGAGCCGATCTCGGAAATGGGAAAGCAGTGGACCCGGCTGACGATCGCCCATAAAGAAGGAGCTCGGTACGACGTCCGCGCCGTCGGACAAGGCCTGGCTGTGACATTCGACCCGGGCACTGACGCGACGGTCGCCTCCGTCTCGGAACCTTCTCTGCCGGCTGCTCTTCCGGCCTCGTCGGCTTCCGCGGCCTCGTCGGCTCCCGTCGTGGCGGCCGCGCCGGTGACGTCAGCCGCCGTCTCTCGCCGCGAGCCGGCCCACGCCTTGGAGGAGATCCGCGTCACCTCCAACAAGGGGTTGGTCACGGTGTCCCTGCTGGGAGATGGAAGCTTCGCAGCCCGTGATTTCGTACTGGACAACCCTCCGCGCATCGTCATCGACTTGCCCGGAGTGCGCAACGAGGTCAAACGTCGCACGGTGCCCGTTCCGGGAGGTCTGGTCTCGCGGGTCCGAATCTCTCAGTTTCAGACCTCACCCGAGCTCGTCGCCCGGGTTGTGGTCGATCTGACGAGGCCTCTGGCACATTCCCTCCAGCCCGATGGAGAGCGCCTGGCTGTCCTCGTCGGGAGCGGGGCCGGTGCGCTTGTGGCAAGTGCGACGCCTTCCCGCACCATCGTCGAAGAGAGGCGGGCAGCGATCCCGGACACCAGGAAAGAAACGGCGGCCGCCCCGGCGCCGACGGCCATCGCGTCCACGGCCGGCACAGGCTCGAGCGCCCCTGTCGACACTCGAAACACTGGGTCCGAGCCGATCGCGCCGAACAGGTCCCCGGAAGCCCGGGAGGAAAAATCGATCGGCTCGCCCTCTTCGACCGCCGCGCCAATCGCGACGACGGTCGCGAGCGCGCCGCCGCTCACTTCGGCGCCGGTCCCCGCGGAATCCCCGGTTCCGCCCACGGCGGCCGCCCTGCGCCCGGCCCGCAAATCGCCGGCGGCCCCGTCTTCGCATCCTCGCCCTGCGGACGCGCGCAACTCGCCCCGGGAAGAGGCGTTGTTCGAAGCGGCGGCGGCAATGCTCGCTCAGGAAGAGGCCGCGCGGCCGGCGCAAGAGCCGCAAGGCAAGTTCCAGCCGCGGACGCTCACCGAGGGCCAGTCGCAGTTCACGGGCGAGCCGATCTCCCTGCACTTGAAGGATGCGGACATCAAGGACGTCTTCCGAACAATTTCCGAGCTGACTCAATTGAACATCGTGGTGGACCCGGAGGTGCGGGGGACGGTGACCGTCGACCTGGAGGACGTTCCCTGGGACCAGGCCCTCGACCTGATCCTGAAACAGAACAGCCTGGGCTATGTCCTCGAGAACAACATCATGCGAATCGCGACGAGCGCCAAACTCCAAGCCGAGCAGTCGGACCGAGCCCGCCTCGCGGAAGCGCGGCAAGCGGCCGAACCCACGCGCACGGTGATCAAGAAGCTGTCCTACGCGAAGGCGGGAGAAATCACAACCGTCATCAAGAGCGTGATGTCGCGGCGCGGCGACATCGTGGTGGACACTCGAACCAATACGCTGATCATTCGTGAGATCCCGACATTCCTGCCAGCGGTCCTCCAACTGATCGAGAATCTGGATACCGCGACTCCTCAGGTCATGATCGAAGCGCGGATCGTCGAAACGACCAAATCACTTGGTCGAAGCCTCGGCATCAATTGGGGCATCAACGGAGTCGCCGACGTCGCCCACGGGAACACGACGGGGCTGATCTTCCCGAACACGATCGATTTCCGGGGCGGCGCGCGAAACGGCTTCCGGGTCGGGCTCGATGCCGGTCCGCCTGTCATCGGAGCGACTTTCGCGAACATCCTCAACACCCTCAGCCTGGATATCGCGATCACAGCGGCGGAGAACCAGGGATTGCTCAAGATCATCTCCTCCCCCAAGGTGGCGGCGTTGACCAACACTTCGGCCACCATCCAGTCGGGCGTGCAGATCCCGGTGCAGACGAACGTCAACAACACGACGACCG
>JBDTXY010000455.1:0-2824 GCA_040005945.1 Acidobacteriota bacterium | reverse complement strand
CAGTCCTGCTTCTGGCTCGCGCAGCGGCCGGCGCGGACGCCCGAGCCGCTCGCGGGATCGCTCGAGGTGGATGTCGCGATCATCGGGGGCGGCTTCACGGGCCTGTGGGCCGCGCTGTTCGTAAAGGAGCTCGCGCCGGAAACCTCCGTTGCCGTCCTGGAGCAGGAGCTCGTGGGTTACGGCGCCAGCGGCCGCAACGCCGGCATCGTCGGCGAGACGATCGACCATTCGCACGAGCTCGCGATCGCGCACTTCGGGTTGGACGAAGCCCGGGAGCTGGCGCGCCTGGGTCGCGAGAATCTGGACGAGATGGAGGCTTTCCTCACACGCCGCGGGATCGACGCCGGATGGGAGAGGCCCGGCCAGCTGACGATGGCGCTCACGCCCGCGCACGTCCTGGCGCTCGAGACGGGAAGGCAAGCCGCCGAACGCGTGGGGATGACGGATTGGTGGGTCCTCTCGCGCGAGGAGGCGCGGGCGGAGCTTGCGAGCCCGCTCTACCTGGGGGCGCTCCTGTCTCCGCGCAGCGCGCTGGTCGATCCGGTCCGGCTGGTCGAAGGGCTGCGGCGCGAGGCAGGCGACGGTGGCGTGCGGATCTGCGAGCGCACGCCCGTCACCGGATTCGCGTTTCCGCGGGATCGCGTGCGCGTCGCTTCGGCCGCTGGCACCGTGACGGCCCGCAGAGTCATCCTCGCGACCAATGCGTACACGCACCACCTGTGGCCGGGTCTTCGGAAGCGGTTCCTGCCGCTCTACGACTACGTCCTGGTTTCCGAGCCCCTGACGGCGGAGCAGCGCCGGTCGATCGGCTGGCGGAACCGGCAAGGCGTCACGGATACCCGCACGTTTTTCAACTACTACCGGCTGACACGAGACGACCGCATCCTCTGGGGCACGAGCGAGGCCGTGTACTTCTCGGGCAATCGTATCGACGCCTCGTGCGACCATTCGCCTGCCCACTACGCCTCGCTGACCGAGAGCTTCTGCCGGCACTTTCCGGCTCTGGCGGAGGTGAGCTTCCCGTTTGCCTGGGGCGGCCCGATCGCCTCGACGACGCGCCTCACGCCGTTCTTCGGCTCGGTGGAGGGGCGGCTCTCCTACGGCCTGGGATACACGGGCCACGGCATCGGTTCCTCGCGGGTGGCGGGAAAGATCCTGGCGCACATGGCGCTGGAGCGCGCCAGCCCGCTGTTGGATCTCGCGATGGTGCGGCGGCCGCCGTTTCCCTATCCGCCCGAGCCGCTGCGCAGCCTGGCCGTGGCGGCGGTCACGCGGTCCCTGCGCCGGGTCGACGCCGGGAGGCCAGCCGATCTTGTGTTGCGGGTCCTGGAGAAAATGGGAATCGGGTTTTCCAGCTGAAGCGCCGCGTTTACCGAACCGGCCCGACCAGGATCTCGACGGAGCCCGGCGCCCCGCGAGGGGCCACCGGGACGGCGATATCGGTCACGAACTGGAGCTGTCCCCGATCCATGATCCGCGCCGAGACGACGTAGGAGTGGCCCGGCAGGATGGCGGACGGGTCGTACTCCAGCGTGAATGCGATGGGAACCTGGCCCGGCCTCCGGATCACTTGCTTGGCGATCAGCGGCCCTTCGCCTTCGGGTTGAGAGGCGTCCCGCAGCTCGACCTGGACGACGGCTTCCGGCGTCAGGGCGACGCGTTGCACGTAGGTGACGGAGCCGGTCAGCGCGGCCTCTTCTTCTGGGGGCGACGGGGCGGGCTCGCCCGGCGGGGGGGGCGCAATCGGAACGGAAGGCGTGGCGGTCGGAGCCGGGGCCTGCGTCGCTGGCGGCGCCTCCGGCGGGGAGGCCGGCGTCGGACGCGGTGATGACGCACCAGTGCCGACGCAAGCCGTCAGACCGACCGGCAGCGCATACGCCAGCAGTCTGCGCACGTGCTACGCGCGCTTGGCCAGCAAGTCGCGGATCTCTTTCAGGTAGAGCTCCGAGGGCGACGGAGGAGGCGCGACGACCATCCTCGAGGCGAATCGATTGAAGGGGACCACGACCAGGAAATAGAGGCCGCCCGCCTTGATCAGAAAGGCGATGACGGCGTTGATGAAATTGCCGATCCCGACGGAGCCGATCTTGAGCGCGGAGAAGTCGGGCGTGCCGCCCAGCATGCCGATCAACGGAGTGATGATGTCCTTGACCAGCGAGTCGACGATGGCCCCGAAGGCCACGCCAATGATGACCGCGGAAGCCAGCTCCACGATGTTTCCCCGGGCGATGAAGTCTCGAAATCCCTTGAGCATTTCTGCCTCCTCTCGTAACCTCGCGCGCGCAGCCTATCGGCCTCTGGACCGCGGACGCAAATTCAACCCCTGGCACGAGATTTGCTCGCTTCGATCGCGATGCGGCCCCATGACTTTCGGGCGGCGGAGCCAGTTCGATGAGCACGCCGGCGTCTGCGATACTTGCAGGAATGCCGGCACAACACGCCGTTCAGTTCTACGAAAACAGCGCCTTCCTGGCTGACTCGGCCAGCCGGTACGTGGGTGCCGGGCTCGCGCTCGGCGACGCGGGCGTCGTCGTCGCGACGGAGCCGCGCCGTCGCGAGCTCGAAGCGAAGCTGATCGCCAGCGGCTTGGATCTGGCGGCCGCCCGGGCCGAAGGCCGGTACCTCTCCCTGGACGCGGCCGAGACCATGTCCCGGTTCATGGTCGGGTCCCGGCCCGACGAGCGCCGTTTTGCCGAGGTCGTGGGCTCCATCGTCGAAACCGTCCTGGCTCGCAGCAAGTCGATGCGCGTGCGGGTGTTCGGCGAGATGGTCGCCCTCCTGTGCGCGGAAGGAAAACCCGACGCCGCGATTGCGCTCGAGCAGC
>JBDTXY010000454.1:0-2825 GCA_040005945.1 Acidobacteriota bacterium | reverse complement strand
TGACGCCCGGGTCCCGGGCGTCGGCGGACGACGCAGCGCTGCGAGCCGAGGCGCAGCGGCTGGGGTTTCCGCTCTTGATCAAGGCTTCGGCGGGCGGCGGCGGTAAGGGGATGTCGGTGGTCGCGCGCGCGGAAGAGCTTTCCGCGGCCCTGGAGGAGGGCCGACGCGTGGCGGCGGCCGCGTTCGGCGACGGCACCGTGTACCTCGAGCGGCTGCTGGCCGGTTCGCGGCACGTCGAGTTTCAGGTCTTCGGAGATTCGACCGGGCGGGTCGCGCATCTGTTCGAGCGCGAATGCAGCGTGCAGCGCCGGCACCAGAAGATCGTCGAAGAGACGCCCAGCGTCGCGCTGGATCCCGAATTGCGGCGCGCGATGGGGGAGGCGGCGATTCGGGCGGCGCGCGCGGTCCAATACGTGGGGGCGGGGACCATCGAATTCCTTCTGGACGCCGACGGGCGTTTCTATTTTCTGGAGATGAACACGCGGCTTCAGGTCGAGCACGCGATCACCGAGGAGACGCTGCAGTGCGACCTCGTGCGGGCGCAGCTGGACGTGGCCCAGGGCCAGCCGCTGCCGAACTCGTGGATCGACGGCACGCTTGCCCCGAGGGGCCACGCGATCGAGATGCGGCTCTACGCCGAGGATCCCGTGGAATTCCTGCCGCGCGCGGGCAGGATCCTCGAGTATCGGGAGCCCGCGGGACCCGGGATTCGCGTGGATGCCGGTGTGGAACGCGGCAGCGTCGTCGGCCTCGAATACGACCCGCTGCTGGCCAAGCTCATCGTCTGGGCGCCCGACCGGCGGGCCGCGCTCGGGCGCGCGCGGCGCGCGCTGTCGGAATGGGTGGTGCTCGGAGTCGAGACGAACCTGCCCCTGCTGCGCCGCGTGCTGGACTCCGAGGCGTTCGCCTCCGGCCGGTACGCGACGGATCTCGTCTCGCGACTTCCGCCGCCGGACATCGCTCCCGTCCCGGATGCCGCGTGGATCGCAGCGGCCCTGGCGTGTTCGACCTCCGACCGACCGTCCGGCGCAAGGGCGGCGACGGGCACGGATCCCTGGCAGGCGCCCGGCGGCTGGAGGTTGGGATCGTGACCGCCGTGCGGTTGCGCCACGGCGGGGTGACGCGCGAGCTCCTTTTCGAGAAGGACGCGGTCTCCATCGACGGGCATCGCGTCGCGTTCGAGCCCCGGGAACGCAATGGATGCCTCGCGGGGATTCTGATCGGGGGCCGAGAGCACCGGGTCGTGGCCGCGCGGGACGGCGATCGCATCTTCGTGTGGTGCGACGGCGAGGCGCGGACGTTCGAGCGCGCCGTTTCGGTTCGATCGGCGGCTCCCCGGGAGACCGGAGGCGATCTGATCTCTCCGATGCCGGGCCGGGTGCGCCGCATCCTGGTGGCCGACGGCCAGACCGTGAGCCGGGGAGACGTGCTCCTGGTGTTGGAGGCCATGAAGATGGAGCACTCGATTCGGGCTCCCCGCGACGGTTCGGTCCGGCTGCGCGTCCGGGAGGGCGATCTGGTCGACGCCGGCGTCGAGCTGGCCCAGGTGGAGTAGTTCAGAGTTTTCAGTTATCAGTTTGCAGGTCTGAACTGATAACTGACCACTGAGAACTGATAACTACTAACATGATGGCCGAGATGGACTCCTGGGAAGAGCACGGATTCCGGCGACCCCATCTGCCCGACCGGGTCACCGTCTACGAGGTGGGTCCCCGAGACGGCCTGCAGAACGAGTCCGAGACGCTGCCCGTCGCCGTTCGGGCCGAGTTCGTGGACCGGCTCACCGACGCCGGGCTTCCGGCGATCGAGGTCGGCTCCTTCGTGTCCCCGAAGGCCATCCCGCAGCTCTCCGACACCGATGAGGTCTACCGCCTCATCCACCAGGCCAGCGGCGTGCGCTATCCCGCGCTCGTGCCCAACCTCCAGGGCCTCGAGCGGGCGCTTCGGGAGGGTGTCCGCGAGATCGCCGTCTTCACCGCCGCCTCGGAGACGTTCAACCGCAAGAACATCAACGCGGGCGTGGACGAGTCCATCGAGCGGTTCCGTCCGGTGGTCGGCCGCGCGCGCGAGGAGAAGGTGCGCGTCCGAGGCTACGTCTCGACGGCGTTCGGCTGTCCGTACGAGGGCGAGGTCGCGCCGGCGGCGGTGCGGGAGATCGTCCACAAGCTGTTGGATCTGCCCGTGGACGAGATCTCCCTGGGCGACACGATCGGCGTCGCGACGCCCAACTTGGTCTTCGACGTGATCGAGTCGCTCTACGAATCCGGCGTCACCCGCGGCGTCCTGGCGCTGCACTTCCACGACACCCGCGGCACGGCGCTGGCCAACGTGTACGCGGGGCTGCAGTGCGGCATCACGATCTACGACTCCTCGGCGGGAGGTCTGGGGGGCTGTCCCTACGCCCCCGGCGCTTCCGGAAATCTGGCCACCGAAGATCTCCTCTACCTGTTGGATGGATTGGGGATCCAAACCGGCGTGACACTGTCGCGTGTGGTCGAGGCATCGCGCTTCTTGGCCGAACGGCTCGGACATCGGCCTCCCGGCCGCTATCTGGCGGCCATGTTGGGCCAGCCGAGTTGACAGATTGGCCGAGTCCGTTTAACCTTTTGACCTATAGAAGGTTAACGGAGTGGCAAAAAAGATTCTCCTGGCCGACGACAGCCTGACGATCCAGAAGGTCGTCGAGCTGACGTTCTCCGACAGCGAATACGTCCTTCTCTGCGTGTCCAACGGACAGAGGGCTCTGGAGAAGGTCGCGGAGGAAGCCCCGGACCTGATCCTCGCCGACGTCGTCATGCCGGAGAAGAACGGCTACGAGGTCTGCG
>JBDTXY010000453.1:0-2833 GCA_040005945.1 Acidobacteriota bacterium | reverse complement strand
TCTATGCGGTAATCCATCCCGGGGCCAGCCTGCTCCCTTGGACGCTGTGGGCCCTCGCGCGTCCCGCCGGCCGGCCGATCGGGCGGGTCTTCCCCATGGCACTGGTGTATGGGCTCATGCTCCTCGCCGGCGACGCTTTTTCGCTGGCGCTTGCGCTGATGTCGGCTGCGCTTTGGATCGGGCTCGAGTTACCTCGGAGAGAGCGCTTGCCGCGCATCCTCCAGGCCATGGCGGGCCTGGGCATCGGAGTGCTCATCGCGCTGCCACAGGTGCTGGCGACCGCGTTGGTTGCGCCGGAGACCCGCCGGGCAGTCAGCGGGTTCACACTCGGAGACGCCGCTCTCTTCACAATTCCGTTCGCGAGGCTGATCGAGTTCGTCGTTCCCTATCCCTTCGGCCCGAGCTGGTCGTTGGACCATTCCCTGGACTGGGGCAATGCTGCGTTCCGTCGCTTTTTTGTCACGCTCTTCGTGGGGCCGATCGCGCTGGTCGGCCTCTTCGCTGCCCGTCCCCACGGGGCTCGCAGCGGCACCCGATTTGCGCGCTGGCTCGTCTGTCTTTCGGCGGCGTTGGCGGTCTGCGGGCACTTTTTGCCCGTGGCGTGGGCAGCCCTTCCCTCGCCTATCCCGCTGAGGTTTCCCGAGAAATTCATACTGGGCACCGTTCTTGGCCTTGCCATCGCCGCGGGGATCGCCGTCGATGCGCTGCGGGCCGGGCGGGCCCGCCCCACGCCGTTTCTCGTCGTGGCTACTATTCTCTCTGCCGCCTCCATCCTGGCCGTGCTTGGACCCGGCGCCGTCGCTTCGCTGGGGATGGCGGCTGTCGATGCCCCGGGTCGCGTGAACGGAATCGCCGCGAGCCAGATTCCTTCCGCGCTGGCCGACGGTGGGCTACTCTGGATCGCGACAGCGATCGCGGCGGCGCTGTTGTCCCATGGCGGTCGCATCCGAGTCGTCGGAGCCCTCGCGCTCCTGACTGCGATTCCAGTCGTTGCCGACCGTCCGATTGCCAACGATGCCAACGAAGCGGACATTTTCGCACCGACCCCATATGCGCGCCGGCTGATTCAGAAGGACCCGCGCGGCAGGTATCGCACACTGGATGAGTCCATCTACCGGGAGACTTCGCTGCTCGAAGAGTCGCAGAGGGCCGACGTCTATCAAAACGACCTGTTTCGTCAGTCATGGTTTCTCAGTACGCACTCCCTTTGGGGCCGGGGAACCATCCTGAACGCGGACTTTGACGTCGGCGATCTATCTCGGGTCGAAAGCCTCCGTCGGCTTGGCGGTCTTGCGGCCGGCCAGGCTGATTCGTCGGCCTTCTTCGAGTCCCTCGGGCTCCGCTACGGCATCCGTTTTCGGGACCAGGAACCGGTCGCCGGCTTCCGGCCCTTCGGCGGGGACACCTTTCGCCGCTGGGACGAAAACCCGCGAGCTCTACCGCACATTCGCCTGGTCGAAAGCTGGCGGGAGACATCGGGACCAGTCGAGGCTCTTGCCGCGCTTCCGCGCTTGGATCCCGGGCAGGTCGTCATTGAGACCGACCGTCGAGCGTCCGGCTCGGCGCGCCCGGGGCACGTAGACATTCTTACGGAGACTCCGGAGTCACTGTTGCTAATGACTGACTGCCCGGATCCCGCCTGGCTCTTCGTCTTGCGCGGCGATTGGAGCTATCGGACCGTTCGCATCGACGGGCGGCCGGCGCCCACCTTTCCGGCCCAGATCGCCTTCACGGCGATCGCGCTGCCCGCCGGCGCCCACCGGGTAGAGTGGCGAGAGGTCGCCCCCGGCCTGGAGGTCTCGCGGTGGGGGCCAGTCGCCGGCGCGCTGTTGCTGCTCGGTGTCGCCCGGGCGCGGAGATCCCCCTGAGCGCCGCGCGGGCCGAAAGGCGGGCGTCGGGCCTGCTTCCCGTTCTGCTCTTTGCAGGTCTCGTCCTGGCGCTCTACGCGGATCCGCTCTTCGTGCGGCGCAGCTTCGGCGGACGGGACTTGACCGTCTACAACCTCTCGATGGAGAAGAGCGTGCACGACTCCTGGGCGCGCGGGCGGTTTCCCGTCTGGCAATCGGAGATCTCGGGTGGCCGGCCGCTGATGCCCAATCCCAACGCCGGAGCCCTCTATCCTGTGCGCGCGCTTCTGGCTTCCGTTCCCTTTCCGCTGGCGATGCGCATCTATCCGGTCCTGCACTGGATGGCCGCCGGGATCGGCATGATCGTCCTCCTTCTGGCGCTCGGCCGCTCGCGGGCCGCGGCGTGGATCGGGGCGGTGACCTACGCCTTCTCCGGGGTGGCCGTGGGCGAAGTGCTCTACCCGCACATTCAGCCGGGCATGGCGCTGCTGCCGTGGATCGTCTGGGCGGCCCAGCGCAAGTCGGGCTCTCCCGCTTCGCGGCTGCTTCTCCTGTCGGCCCTCTTCGCGTTGGATCTGCTTGCCGCCGACGTTTTCACGATCGGCCTGGCCATTGCCTGCGCCGCGCTGTGGATCGCCCTGGAAGAGCAGACGGAAGCGCCGCGGGCCGCGCTCGCGCGTCTCGCGCTGGCGCTCCTGCTGGCGGCCCTGGCGGCGGCGCCGCAGATCCTGGCCACCGCCCTCTGGATCCCTCTGACCAACCGCGCGGTGCTCGGAATGAAGCTTTCCGAAGTCATCCTCTTCTCGATCCATCCGTGGCGCCTGCTGGAGCTGGTCGTTCCGTATCCGTTCGGCCCGTCCTACGGGACGTCGGTCTTCGAGATGTGGGGGTCTTCGATCCTGCGCGGAAAGTTCATGGGAATCTTCCCGACGCTGTATGCCGGAGCCTTCGCCGTCGTGGCCGTGGGCCTCGCCTGGAGGTCCCGG
>JBDTXY010000452.1:0-2835 GCA_040005945.1 Acidobacteriota bacterium | reverse complement strand
CGTCGTCCGCCCACCCGCTCGCACCGTCTTCCTGGCCGGCAGCACCCGCACATCGGCCGTGCTCCTGAACCGCTTCCCGTCCGGCGAGGTGAAGATCGTTCCCTTGGCGACGACGAACGGGGTGTCGTCGGGTGATTCGTTGGCGATCGCGATCGGGCCCGCGGCGCGTTCAACGTCCCCAGCGAGCTTCTCATACCGCTGCGTCCCGCCCGCGATCAGCAGGCGACCGTCGGGCAGCTGGACATGGCCGCTGCAGAACAGGTCGGTGGGCGTCGCGATCTTCTTGAACTCGCCCGTCTTCGGGTCCCAGAGGAGACTCTTGAACGAGCCTGCCTTGAACGCCTTCGCGTCGTTGCCCGACCCGGCGATCATCAGCACCTTCCCCGTGCGCAGCAGCGCACCGTGGACAGCGTTGATCCGGAACTCCGCCGGCACCGACAACGTCGACCAACTGCCGTTCGCGCGCTTGTAGTCCGGGCGCGAGACCTTGTACGCGCGCAGCTCGTCCTTTCCCCACGGCACGGCGACGGGCGCGGTGATCGCGAGCATTGCAAAGGCGATGACCCCGGTCATCACATGAGAGAGAAGCCGTTCCCTCCGGCTACGCCGCGGTTTCATGCGCCACTCCCGTCAGCCGCTCGGCGTCGATCGTGGAGTAGTCCGTTCGCAGCGCACGGTTTCGGCTCTGCAGGCCGCCGAAGATCGACTGCGCCTGCCAGATCACCAAGGGGAGGACGCAGATGGACAACGCCAACGCCGTCCACGCCCGCATCGCGGGCTCGCCGTTGCCGAGTACGGCCGACGCCGCGAGGCAGGCGGCCAGGAAGCCACCCCACAGCCCATGCCACCGAAACGTCGCGCAGCGGTCGGGGCTGATCGAATCACCCTTCGGGGTCACCACGAACGAGCTCTCGCGTCGGAGCAGCGTGCTCGTCAGCGAGTGCGCATAAAGCGGCGCCGACAACATCGAGATGAGCATCCCGAGTGCTCCGGAGGAACCTTCCTTCTCGTGCGGGCTCACGTTGTGTCGCCGGTTCCAGCGGTAGAGAACAACCTGGAATACCGCTGAGTACGCGTAGAGCATCAGCCATGCATCGGCATCGACCGTGAGGCCGCCGGCTCCCAGGACGAGGTACAGGAACGAGTTGAGGGCCCCGAGCATCCATGCGAAGCCCATGGTCGGGTAGTAGGAGACCAGCAACGTGTAGTGCAGGAACTGGCCCGGGCGTAGGCGTCGTCCGAAGCGCCAGAACGTGCGCAGCAGCACCTCATCGGTGCCGCGCGACCACCGCAGCTGCTGGCTGAAGTAATCCGTCCAGGACGAGGGGCCTTCGCCCACGGCGAGCACGTCAGGCGTGTAGACCGACCGCCAGCGCGAGCCCGTCACCGCGTTGCGGCCGGCATGCACGGCGAGGCTGGTGGCCATGTCCTCGGTGATCGAGTCCTGCATGCCGCCGACGGAACGCAGCGCGGCGATTCGGATCGCATTGTTCGTGCCCACGAGCATCGGCGCGCCGAAGTAGTTGCCTGCGCGCTGAAGGAGGGAGTGGAACAGGTACTGCTGGGACTCCGCCGCCTTCGTGACGAAGTTGTCGAAGTTGCCATACACCTGGGGTCCGACCACGAAGGCGATGTCCGGGTCGCGGAAGTAGCCGAGCATGCGCTCGCAGAACTCAGGCAGCGGGACGTGATCGGGGTCGACCGAGACGAGGTAGTCGTAGTGCTCGCCGTGAGCCGCAAGCCAGGCGTTGTAGTTGCCGTGCTTGGTCCTGGCCTTGTGCGCGCCGGTGGATCGATTCCACTCCTCGACGCCTTTGCGGCTGAAGTGGCGCACCCCGAGGTCCCGGCAGACGCGGCGAACGAAGCGATCATCACCTTCGTCGAGCAGCCAGACGTCGAGTGTGCCGTCGTGCCGGATCGCTCGCGCCGCGGCGAGCGTGCGCCGAACACCCTCGATCGGCTCCTTGCTGGGGACGATGGTGGTGAGAAAGGCCACCCGCGTGCCCGCCAGCGGTTCAACGGGCACGGGGTCGCGCGCGGTCACGGTCGCGACGATCAGCGTGGCGACGTTGACCAGCAGGAAGAACTGGATGCCGAAGATGGACACCACCATCGCCAGCGACGCAACGTGAAGCGCGGGTGACTCGTTCACCGCCGGCAGGTGGCCCGGTTGAAAAAGCCAGACCATGAACAGCACCTGGCAGGTGAGGGCGGCGAGCGCCATGAAGAGCGTGCGGACCGGCCGGTGGCCTTGCAGGCGCTTGGTGCTCACCCGGTAGGGCGCGGCTTTCTCGCTGACAGGAGCGAGATCACCCGCAAGCGCGGCGAAGCGGTCGTAGCGATACGGCGAGTCGCTGCCCGCATCAGACGGCAGGCCCCGCCGTCGATCGAGTTCGCGGCTCACCCGGCGCGCTCCCGCGCGAGTCCCGCCACGGCGCCCACTATCGCGACCGGTGGCGCGACCAGCATTTTCGGAACATCCTTTTTCCGTGGTTGAGAAAGGCACGATCCATGTGCCCACACGGGCCCAGCGCACGGCCGGAGCTACCCGCCTTCGTACATCTAACGGAGCCGCCGGCCTCGAACTTCCGTCATAGGGGTTCCTCGGTCTCAGGTAGATCGAGGTCGTGCCGAGGTTGGCGTGGCCGAGCTGACGCTGGATCACGTTGAGCGCGACGCCCTGGCGGGCGAGCTCGACGGCGTGGGTGTGGCGCAGCTGGTGCGGCGCGATACGGCGCCGGATGCCCGCCTGGGCGGCGAATCGGCGGAACTCGACGCGCACGTTGGCGCTCGACCAGGGCCTTCCGCGGGTCGGGCCGTCGATGACGCAGAACA
>JBDTXY010000451.1:0-2845 GCA_040005945.1 Acidobacteriota bacterium | reverse complement strand
TTCGTCTGACCCGCCCCGCCCGCCAGGATCCCGATGCGGATCGTGTCGTGCGCCACGAGCACGCGGCCATCCCGAGAGACGTCCTGGAGCGTGAGGCTCTGCGTCACCCGCGCGAGGAGCCGCTCGTGCCCGGCGAGCGAGATCGCGTGCAGCGCGCGGTTGCCCCCCACCTTCGTGCCCGTGATCCAGATCTCGGACCCGTCCGGCGACCATGCGAGGCCATACTCGGAGGAGAACGTGCCGCTGAGGGTGCGCCGCTTGCCCTCCCGATCGATGACCGCGACGGTCCCACCGTCATCCCTGCGTTGGGCATGCTCCATGAATGCCACGAGGCGGCCGTCGGGCGAGACCCGAGGATGACTGATCCAGCCAGCCGTTTGGTAGAGGATCTTGCCGATCGGGAACTCGAGCTGGCTTCGGAGGTGGACGTCGCGCACCGCCGCCACCTCCTTTCCGTCTGGAGCCCAGTCCGCCCACTGCACGTCCTTGAGCACCTCGCGCGGGGCGACGCCGCCGCTGACCCCGACCTCCGCGAGAGTCCCGCTACGGATGAAGGCTTCCTCGACGTGTCGGTCCAGGGACACGAGCATCTCGCCGGTTCTGGAGATTGAAAGGAGATCCGCCCCTTCGAGGCCGAAGACTCGTGACTCCGGACGATCTGTCCGCGTCGCGAACATCTCCACCCGCTTGCCGTCCCACGCGGCGGCATAGATCACGGTCTGGCCGTCCGGAGCGAAGCGCGCCGAGTAGAGCTCTCCGCGCCGAAAGGTCAGCTGCTGGTAGTTGGGCGGCGGGACGTAACCGGCCTTCTTCCCGAGGCGATAGCCCGTGTAGAGACCGGCGGCGAGCGCGAGGGCTGCTGCGAGCGCGGCCGGCGCGAGCCAGCGCGGTCTCCTTTCGACCGCAGCCGCGCTCACGGCGCCCGTCGGAGCGGAGACGCTGGAAAGCGCTTCGAGGTCGAACGCGACGTCGCGCGCCGACTCGAACCGCTCCTCCGGGTTCTTCTCCAGGCAGTGGCGCACGATCCGGTCGATCCCGGGATGGACCTCCTTGTTCGTCTGCGAGAGGTCCGGCGGCTCCTTGGTCAGGATCGCGGTGATCGTGTCCGCCGCCGTGTCGCCGCGGAACGCTCTCTGACCCGACAGCATCTCGTAGAGGATCGTCCCGAACGCGAAGAGGTCGCTCCGCCTATCCGCGGCCTTCCCGCGCACCTGCTCCGGCGACATGTACCCCATCGTTCCCAGCACTACCCCGGGCTCCGTGCCGCCGGAGACCGTTCTCATGTCGGTCTTGCCGTCTTCTCCGGCCTCGGGCTTCAGCTTCGCCAAACCGAAGTCCAGGATCTTGACCCGCCCGTCCTTGGTCAGAAACAGGTTCTCGGGCTTCAAGTCCCGGTGCACGATCCCCTTCTCGTGCGCCGCCGCGAGGCCCTTGGCGATCTGCACCGCGTAGTCGATCGCCTTGCGCACCGGCAGCGCACCGGTCAGGAGCCGGTTGCGCAGCGTCTCGCCTTCCAGCAGCTCCGTCACGATGTACGGTGCGCCGTTGCTCGAGTCTGTCCCGATGTCGTAGACCGCTGTGATCCCGGGGTGGTTCAGGACCCCCGCCGCGCGCGCCTCCTGTTCGAAGCGCTTGAGGCGATCCGCGTCCTGCGAGAACGACGCCGGCAAGACCTTGATCGCCACGTCGCGACCCAGGCGCGGGTCCCGAGCCCTGTAAACCTCCCCCATCCCTCCGGCGCCGATCGGCGCGAGGATCTCGTAAGGCCCAAGCTTCATCCCGCTCGCCAGCGTCATTTCAGCGGCACTCTACCTGCAGTTCGCGGCGCGAGAAGTCTCCCGAGCGAAGCGAGGGAGGAGGCTCGCGCCGCGGGAGCGGAGCGCGAAGCCTCCGGTCAGGCCCGCGGTCGAGAGCCTTTGCGCGAGCCGCGGGCCGGTGCGCCGAAGGCGCAGACCGGGAGCGCAGCGCGGAGAGACGATCACCGGAGGCCCTCGACGAGGTAGAGCGTCGAGAGCTTTCGCGAATAACCGTACGCCTGGGACGTTCCGTCCCGCGAGAGACGGAGCCAGTACACGGCCTTGACCCCGACCGCATCGGAGGGGATGAGGTCCCGCCACGGTTCCTGCCGTCCCGTCTCGAGTTCGTGGCGCACGATCCGGGTGGGCGGAGGCCCGAATCCCTTTTGCACGTAGATCCAGTGCGCGTCGGGTCCCCAGAGGGCCACGAGGTCTCCGCCCTCGAGACCCGGGACCTCGCGGGCCTCGCCGCCGGCGATCGCCATCAGAGAGAACTTGCGATCCGGCCCCCGGACGATCAAGCGCCGGCCGTCGGGCGAAATATCGATCAGACCAAAGCCGGACGGGGCCACGGCCCGGGGCGCCCCGCCCCGCGTGTCGAGGATGTAAATGCGGGAGTCCTGGCCCTCCGCGGACGCGTCCATGACGATGTGCTGCCCGTCCGGCATCCAGATCGCGTTGCGCGACTTCAGGCCTCCGACGTTCAGGACCTTTGCCTCGCCGGTGCCCGTCGGATAGACGACCAGACGCTGCTCTGTCGTCGGATGGATCTGCGCAAGGACCTGCTTTCCGTCCGGTGAGAACCGTAGCGCGTGGCCCTCGCCGAGCCGGACGGCCGGTGATCCGTCCACCGCCCGCACGTAAACGGAGTAGCCCGGCCCCCCTCCCTCGCCGGTTTCGGTGAAGAGAATCGTCCTCCCGTCCGCCGAGATGTCGGCGATGAGGCTCCAGTCCAGCCAGGCGAGCTCCCGATCCTGGCCATCCGGTCCACGCGCGATGACGCCGGCCTGTTCGACGTCGTGCGTCACGAGGACGCGTCCGTCGGGTGC
>JBDTXY010000450.1:0-2856 GCA_040005945.1 Acidobacteriota bacterium | reverse complement strand
CGTGGGCGAGGTGGCCGCGATTCTAGGGGAGAACGGCTCCGGGAAATCGACGCTCCTGAAGGTCCTGGCGCGGGTGCTTCCGGCTTCCGGGGGCACGGTGTGGTTCGACGGCCGGCCGCTGGGCTCGCTGCCGCGCCGCCAGACGGCCCGCCGCATCGCCTACGTCCCCCAGAGCGTCGACCTGGTTTTTCCGATTCGCGCGTTGGACCTGGTTCTGCAGGGCCGCGCGCCGCACGGCCGCGGGTTCGTCGCCGAAAGCCCGGACGACCGCCGCCGGGCGCTGGAAGCGATGCGCGCGTGCGACGTGGAGGGTTTGGCGCAGCGGGATGCCTCGGCGCTCTCCGGCGGCGAGCGGCGGCGCGTCTTTCTCGCGCGCGCCCTGGCCCAGGAGGCCGAAGTCTGGCTTTTGGACGAGCCCACCGCGGGATTGGATCCCCGGCACCGGCTGGAGTTTCTGGAGACCCTCTGGAAGGTGCATCGCGAACGCCGGACGACGATCCTCCTGGTCACCCATGAGATCGCGCTGGCGGGCGACCTGGCGACCCGAGTGCTTCTGCTCAAGGAGGGGCGCACGATCGCCCAGGGCAAGCGCGCGGAGGTGCTCAGCGCCGAGAATCTGAGCCGCGCGTTCGGCGCGCCGTTTTCGGCGCGAGGATCGCGGTTCGAAGTGCGAAGCTCCGTGTTGCCGTCGGGAGCGTTCGAGCCCTAAGCTGCTGACCGGACGCCTCTTGGGCGTCCGGTCCCGCGTCTGCCCGCCCCATTCCTGTTAGGATTCGTCCCCTTTCGATGTGGTTCAAAAAGGATCGAGCGCCCAAGGAGCCCCGGGAGGGCCGCCCCAGCAAGGTGCCCGAGGGACTCTGGGTCAAATGCGACAACTGCCGGCAGATCCTCTACAACAAGGAACTGGCCCGCAACTTCAAGATCTGCCCCAAGTGCGGCTTCCACTTCCGGCTTTCGGCCCCCGAGCGCTTGCGGATGCTGTTCGATGACGAGCGCTACACGGAGCTCGACGGCAACCTGCGCTCGGCCGACCCGCTGAAGTTTCGCGACAGCAAGAAGTACCGCGACCGCCTCCGCGACGCCGAGGAACACGTGGGGACCTCCGACGCCATCGTCATCGGATCCGGCACGTTGGAAAAGATCCCCGTGATCATCGGAGCCATGGAGTTCTTCTTCATGGCGGGATCGATGGGCTCGGTCGTCGGCGAGAAGGTCACGCGCGCGGCGGAGCGCTCGCTGGCGGAGCGCCGGCCCCTTGTGCTGGTGTCGTGCTCCGGCGGCGCCCGCATGCAGGAGGGGATCCTCTCGCTGATGCAGATGGGCAAGATCTCGGCGGCGCTGGCGCGGCTGGCAGAGAACCGCGTCCCTTACATTTCGGTCATGACCGATCCCACCACTGGCGGTGTGACGGCCTCGTTCGCGATGCTGGGAGACCTCAATCTCGCCGAGCCCAACGCGCTGATCGGCTTTGCCGGGCCGCGCGTGATCGAGCAGACGATCCGTCAGACGCTGCCCGAGGGGTTTCAGCGCTCCGAGTTCCTGCTGGACCACGGGATGCTGGACTTCATCGTGGACCGCTCGGAGATGAAGGCCACCCTGGGGCGGTGCTTGCGGCTGCTTTCCGCCCCGGCGGAAGGCGGCAGGGGGTAGGCGGTCAGCGTTGACGGAACCGTTTCGCCTTCCGCCTTCCGTCTCCCGTCTTCCGAATCTCCGGCGCCTCGAGTCGCTCGACATCCGGGGCGTGCGGCTGGGCTTGGCAGCGATCGACGCCGTCTGTGAGCGCATGGGCCGGCCGGAGCGCCGGGTGCCCGGCATCCTGATCGCGGGGACCAACGGCAAGGGCTCAACGGCGGCGACGCTGGCCTCCATCGCGGCGGCGGCGGGCCTCCGAACAGGGCTCTACACCTCGCCCCACCTGATCGCGGCGACCGAACGGATCCGGCTGGGTTCCGAAGACGTGTCGCCCGAGCAGCTGGAGGCCTCGCTGGCAGCGGTCTTCGCGGCGGCCGACCAGGCGCCGGACGTGCCGTTGACCTACTTCGAAGCGATCACCGCCGCGGCGTTCGACTGCTTCGCCCGAAACGGCGTGGAGCTCGCGGTCCTGGAAGTCGGAATGGGAGGCCGCCACGACGCGACCAACGTCGCGCCCGCGCGCATGTCCCTGGTGACCTCGATCGCGTTCGATCACATGGCCGACCTGGGAAACACGCTGGAGTCGATCGCCCGCGAGAAGGCGGGGGTCTTTCGCCCGAACTGTCCGGCCCTGATCTGGGCCGAGGCTCCCGAAGCGCGGCGCGCGCTGGAAAACGCCGCGGGCTCCGTCGGAGCCCGGCTGCACCAAGTGGATTGCGAGGTGCACATCGATTCCGAGCAGACCAGCCTGGCCGGCACCCGCTTCCGTCTGCAGACGCCCGTCCGAGGATATGCGCTGGCGACGCCGCTGCCCGGCGTCCACCAGGCGCGCAACGCGTCGCTCGCGGTCCGCGCGGGGGAGCTGTTGGAGGAACAGGATTCCCGGTTCGACGCGGCGGCGATGACGGCGGGCGTGGCGGCCGTGCGGTGGCCCGGGCGACTCGAGCGGTTCCGCGTGGGCGGGAGCACGATCCTGCTCGACGGCTGTCACAACGTGGAGGGCGCGGAGGCGCTCGCGCGATTCCTCAAGCTGACCGGACTGCGGGGAGACTTGATCTTCGGCGCCATGGCGGACAAGGAGATCGAGGCGATCGGCGCGATCCTGCTCCCCGGCGTCGCGCGCGTGTGCTTCACCGCGGCGGGCGGGGGACGCGCGGTTCCCCCGGAAGAGCTCTCTCGGAGGCTGCGCGGCCTGGCGCCGGACGCCGTCACGGCCGGGTCGGT
>JBDTXY010000449.1:0-2866 GCA_040005945.1 Acidobacteriota bacterium | reverse complement strand
GTGGTCGCGGTCGGAGCTGTGGTCGCGGGCGGAGCCGCGGTGGCGACCGGGGGTGGGGCGGTCTGCGGGCTGCCCGGGATGTGGGTCCAGTCGACGCCGGCGACGGCGCGACCGCGGGAGTTCGAGGCGAGCCCCCAGGTCGTGATCGAAAGCCGCGTCGCGATGATGCGGTGGACAAGGGCGTCGGGCTCGAACCAGCCGTCATCGAACTGGTCGAGGCGGCGCAATGCGGCGGCAGCTCGCAGGAACGCCCGACCGCCCCAGGCGTACACATTCGGGTACCCCGCTCGACGCAGGATCTCGGCCTGGACGACACGGCCGGTGAGGTTCTCCCGAGCGTAGTGGGTCATGATCGGAGGCCACTGGTAGGCGCCGGCGCGGGCCATGTCCTGGGCCATGAAGCCGTCGGCGTTGTTGCCGTCCCGCGAGCATGACGCGTTGACGGCGAGATACCCGGCCTCGTTCGGATAGGTGCACTGCCAGGACATGTCGTGAACGTTGCTCCCGAAGTCCCAGCGACCGTCGCGGACCTCGCCCGTGAACGACTTGAGGGCGGCCGCGCTTCGAGCGAGATCGGCCGTGTCACCAAGATAGGCGGCGATGGCGGCGCGGGCCGCTCCGTCGTAGGCGCCCCAGTTCGCGGCGTCGTGTTCGTCGGCGTTGGCGATGGTCTGGAAGTGGCCGCTGAATACCTTGGTTCGCAGAGCGCCGATCCAGACGCGAAACTGGGCGTCGAAGGTCGGGTCGAAGGCCTTCAGATCGATGAGGTCGGCGGCGATGACGTAGCCAGGCAGATTGCGACCCAGCTGGAGCAGCCGATTCGAGGTGAGCTCGGAACTCAGTTCCGTGCCCTTCACCAACCGGATGGCGTCCCGGACCTTGGTCCGTGCGGCGGCGGAGTTGGTGCGCGCCGCATACAGGGCTGCCGCCATCGTGTTGCGGCTGTGGACGGAATCCTGGTCGATCAACGTCGCATTTCCAGCGATCGGCGTGGCCGAGGCGGCGGTGACCAGCGCATTCCACGCGGCGCCGCTGGTCGGCAGGAGATCCAGCTCGGCGGCACTGATCCAGATGCCGCGCGATCCGGCCTCCACTGACTGCACGCCGATGAGCCCGAAGAGGAGGGTGGCGGTGATCGCGAGGACACCGATCGAGGCAATGAGCTTAGGCAATAGAGCCTCCTGCGGGGTGCGGTCGGTCGGCTGGCGACCGGCGGGAGTGCCTGCGTCCGCGGCGAACGACCTCTCAGGGAGCCGGGGGGCTCGATCGGGTCGGGCCAGAAGGTGGCGCTGGGAGCGAAGTTCGACCGTAGGCGCTCAGGACCCGGATGAGAACGACCCGTTCGGGCCAAACTGGCCGTTACCTTCGGGCCGCCGAACGTCCGCATCGACCCGCGCGAACGCGCAAGCGCGCGGGTTCTGGCCTAGCGACCGGGAGCCGACTCGGTCCTGCGCCGCGGCGTATTCGCCGCGCGCGAAGACGGGGTTAGTCGAGCTGCATCAGTGGGCGGGAATCGCTACCTGTAGCCGCGGTCCCCGCCCTCCACGATGCGGTCGGTCAGTTGGCGACCGTGAACGGCACTACCAGGAGCCCGCGGTTCGTCGAACCGACGGACGCAGCTGCGCTGGCGATGAGCACCAGCTTGTGCTTGCCGTTGCGTAGCCTCCGCGTGTCGATGCTGACAACCCCGCTGAATGAGCCTGTCCCCGAGCGAAGCGTGGTTCCCGGAATGCCGGCGTGGAAATCCGGGTCGAGGACGACCCGGTATGAGGTGACCGGAATGCCCCCGGCACCGGCCGTCATGCGCACCGATGGGCTCCACCAGCCGTGCAGGGCGCTCATCGGCACGCTCGCGATCTTGGCGTTGGCGTAGCCCACCCCGGTGTACCAGCCACGTGCTTCCGCAGACCAGCTGTCGCGATAGTGCTGGATCGGCTTGCCATTGTTGAGCCAGGCAAGCCAGCCCGTGCTGGCGATCATCTCCTTGCCATCCGGTCCCTTGACCTGGGCCCGGAAACGGAACTCCTGACGCCCATCGCGCGCGGCCTTGCGCGTGTCGACATACACCCGGAACCAGCGCGTGCACGTGCCCGTCGCACACCGCCAGTTCGGCGACAGCGCGACCGACCTGATGCTGCCCCATTCGCCGGCGATGCCGATGTTGACATGCGTCAACACGCCCGGGTTGTTATGCAGGATCACGCGCACGTCGAAACGGACGACGCCGGCGATCTTCTGCGCGTGCGGGAAACACGTGCCGATGTGCACGTGGCCACGGTCCGTGCCGGTCTTGCCGGGCGTCCGGTACCACCACGCCTGCGACTCGAGGAAGATGCGCTTCTGTGGGTAGCCGGTACACGCGAGCGGGTCCACGGTCGCGGCCGCAGCAGTCGGCGCCGCCGACGGAACCATGACGGCGAGGGCCAGGACGGAAAGCAGGACCAGGTGCAGCTGTCGTCGCCGGGCGCGAGGGCGACCGGAACGGGGCGCCCGCTCAGGACGCATGCGGCTGGGGTGCATCGAGAACCTCCTCGGACGCCATCCGAGGAACACGCCGATCGGCCTGTGAGGAGCCGTCGATCCTGATCGGCCCCGTGACGTCCGATTGCTTGACGGGCTTGTGGGGGACGCCCGCTCTGCTAACCCAAACCCTAACACCGTTGTCACATCTCAGCGGTCGGATTGCGATGCCCATGTGAATGGTCCGCTGCCACGCTGCAGCCCAAGCACGGGAGGTGTCCAGCAGGGGGCCACGGAATCAATCGGACTTTGTTTCCAGCCTTGGGCCGGACGCCGCGAGCCGCTCCTCGTACCGCCGATCCCGCCACGCCAGCGCGGCCTTGAGGCCGTCGCGACGCACGATCGC
>JBDTXY010000448.1:0-2870 GCA_040005945.1 Acidobacteriota bacterium | reverse complement strand
CTTTCAACCACGGGTCGGCAGCGCCCAGCGCATCCTTCAGGAATCCGTTGATCGCACTCGCCTTCGCCGCTTCGCTCTCGGCCCTGTCGCGCTCCCTCCGGACGCGCTCGGCTTGAACGACCATGGTCACGGCGAGCGCCACGAGCAGCACTGCGATCCCTCCGGCGGCCGCGAAAGGGAGCTTGTGACGCGCCACCAGCTTCCGGAGCTGATACATCGTGCTGGGCGGGTGGGCGAGGATCGGCTGGCTTGCCAGGTACCTCTCCACGTCGTCGGCGAGTCCCGTGGCGCTCTGGTATCGGCGGTCGGGCTCTTTTTCCAGCGCCTTCGCGACGATGGTCTGGAGGTCAGCCGCGACCGCTGCGCCTCCCTCGGCCTTCTTCAAGGACCGGGGCGGCACCTCGCAGATCGCGAGGAGCGCCTCGACCATCGACACCGTCTGCGTGTCGTAGGGAAAGACCCCGGCGACGATCTCGTACAGGATGACGCCCAGGGAGTAGACGTCGCTGCGCAGGTCGACGTTCCGGCTGTCGCCACGCGCCTGCTCGGGGCTCATGTAGGGCAGCGTCCCGCGGATCGTGCCGAGCTCGCTCACGACCGTCGCCGCGGCCATGTCGGCATCGGTGATGCGCGCGAGGCCGAAGTCCAGGATCTTGACGTCGCCGGATTCGCTGATGACGATGTTCGAGGGTTTCAAGTCGCGGTGGATGACGCCTCGCTGATGCGCGTAGTTGACGGCCCGGCAAATCGTGTCGAACAGGCGCAGCCGGTCGCGAAGCAGTTCGTCGGTTGGATGGCTGCCCCCGAGCCGGTCGTGCACGTATTCGCTCAGCGTCTGTCCGGAGACGAGCTCCATGGTGAAAAAGTGCTGCCCGTCGTCGGTGCGGCCGACCTCGTAGATCGCCGCGATGTTCGGATGGACGAGCCGCGCGAGCGTTTCCGCCTCGCGCCGGAACATCCGCAGGTAACCCTCGTCGACGAAGTGGCCGCCGCGGACGACCTTGAGCGCGACACGCCGGCTGGGATTCTTCTGCTCGGCTTCGTAGACGATCCCCATCCCGCCCTCGCCGAGCTTGCCGAGGATGCGAAAGCCGCCGATCTGGTCGGGGAGCATCTCGAAGGCGGAGGGCGGGAGAACGCCGCCGCCATCGAGCGTGGGCGCTTCGGGGGCCGGACCGCCGTCCGGTCTGTCGGTCATGTCGTGAGAGGAAAACTACCTTCCGCGCGACGACGTCTTCGTAGGCGGGACGACGATTCTTTGCTCCTTGCTCGGCTTGCCTCTTTCGACGGACGGCGTTGGCGTCACCGTGGGCTGTACGGCACGCTCTGACGAATTGCTTTTTGACGACTTGACCGTTGTCGCCTCCAGCTGACTGGGCGTTGGGGTCACCGTGGGCCGGACAATGGAAGGCTTTGGCGTCGGCTTCGGTCCAGCGAAGATCGGCAATGCGGCCAAGGTCACAGCGAGTGCCAGGAAGACTTTTCGCATGTCACACTCCTGACAAATGCTAAACCTGACGCTCGACGACTTCAAGCAAGCGAGGGCGCGGATCGCGCCGCACATCAAGCACACTCCCCTTCTGACGTCGCGCCAGCTGTCCGATCGGACGGGGCTCGACGTCCGGTTGAAGGCCGAGCTCTTTCAGCGCGTCGGGTCTTACAAGATCCGCGGTCCCCTCAATAAGTTCGCGCTCATGTCGGAGGAGCAGAAGAAGCGCGGCGTCGTGTGCTCTTCGGCCGGCAATCATGCGCAAGGCGTCGCGCTTGCCGCGAAAATTCATGGCATCCGCGCGGTCGTGTGCATGGCCGAGAACGCAACGCCGGCCAAGATCGCGGCCACGAAGGGATACGGCGCCGAGGTCGTGCTCCACGGCACGATCTGGGACGAGGCCAACGAGAAGGCGAAGGAGCTCGTGCGGGACCAGGGGCTCACGTACGTCCATCCGTTCGACGACGCGGAGCTCATCGCGGGCCAGGGGACCCTGGGCCTCGAGATCGCGATGGACTGGCCGGAGGTGGATGCGGTCGTCGTCCCCATCGGCGGCGGCGGGCTGATCTCCGGCGTCTCGATGGCCATGAAGAGCCACAACCCGAAGGTCCGGGTGATCGGCGTGGAGTCGTCGGACGGACCGGCGATGCAGAGGAGCCTCGAGGCGGGGCGGCTGGAGACGATCGAGTGCGGGACGATCATCGACGGGCTGCGCGTGCGGCGCGTCGGGGAGATCAACTTCTCCGTCGTGCAGCGGTTCGTCGACGAGGTCGTCGCGGTGCCCGATCGAGAGATCTTCGAAGCGATGATCTGGGTCATGGAGCGCTGCAAGCTGGTGGTCGAAGGGGCGGCCGCCGCCCCCGTTGCTGCGCTGCTCCAGGGGGCCGTAAAGCTGCCGGCGGGCTCGCGCGTGGCGGTCGTGTTGTCGGGGGGGAACCTGAACCTGGATCAGCTGAGGGGGCTCAAGTGGAACTGAGGCCCGGCGCGTCGAGTGTCAGGGCAGATCCTTCGCGGCGCTCAGGCTGACGCGGATGTCCCGCCCCTCACCCTGCCCTCTCCCGCGGGAGAGGGAGTCCTTTCCGCCTAACACTTCCATCCGCTCGCCGCGTGAGTAGTCTCCCGACCGAAGGGAGGTACCACCTGCGCCGATCGACGCGGTGATCCGGTACTGGGAGAGGCTGCGGCCGATCACGGTGGAATCCCCGTGGTTCTTGCGTGCGGAATTGACTGAGGCGCGAATTCTACAGCGCCGGCGACGCAATCAGCGTCTCAGGACTGACCACGGCTAGACTGGCACGACTCCATGGCTCTCAATCCCGGTTCGCATCTCGGTCCTTACGAGATCCTCGCGCCGATCGGCGCGGGCGGGATGGGAGAGGTG
>JBDTXY010000447.1:0-2885 GCA_040005945.1 Acidobacteriota bacterium | reverse complement strand
AGCCGATCCGGCCGGCGGAGGACCAGGCCAGAATCCCGCCCTCCTGGTCCGCGATCGCGATGACGGTGTTGTTGAAGGATGCCGCCACCGTCGCCACGGCGTGCGGAATGGACTTCTTCTCCTTCTTGCCCGCGGCGCGGGTGCGCTTGCCGGGCTTGCCGCCGGCGGGCTTGTCGGGAGTCGCGGATGCGGGTGTCGGTTCGGCCATTGTGTGTCCTCGTTATCAGCGATCAGCTTCAGCCTTCAGTTGGACAACCGAGAGCCGATGACTGACGACTTCGTTACTTCTTGGTCGCCTTCTTCTTGCCGGCAATCGTGCCCTTGCGAGGCCCTTTGCGGGTTCGCGCGTTCGTGTGCGTCCTCTGGCCGCGGACCGGCAGGTTGCGGCGGTGCCGCATCCCGCGGTAGCAGCCGATGTCCATCAGCCGTTTGATGTCCATCGACGTGTCGCGCCGCAGGTCGCCCTCGACCTTGACCTCGTCGGTGATGATCTTGCGGATCCGGACGACTTCCTCCTCCGAGAGATCTTTGACGCGCGTATCGGGGCGCACGTCTGCTTTCTCCAGAATGAAGTTTGCTTTCGGGCGGCCGATGCCGAAGATGTAGGTCAGGCCGACTTCCACCCGCTTGTTCAAGGGCAGGTCGACGCCAGAGATACGTGCCATATCGCTTCCTTTGGTCGGGAGGTGTCGGGTGTCCGGTTACGGGCGTCGGCAGCGGTTGCCGTCACCTGTGAGCGGTCGCCGGTCCCCTCCGCTACCCTTGCCTCTGTTTGTGCTTGGGAATCGCGCAGATCACGCGGACGACCCCCTTGCGGTGGACGATCTTGCACTTGACACAGATCTTCTTCACGGACGCTCGGACTTTCATGTGGTCTCAGCTCTCAGTTTTCGGTTCCCGGTTTTCCGTTCACTTGTATCTGTAGATGATTCGGCCGCGCGAGAGGTCATAGGGCGACAGCTCGACCAGGACTTTGTCGCCCGGAAGGATCCGGATGAAGTTCTTGCGCATCTTGCCGGAGATGTGCGCGAGCACCTGGTGCTTGTTCTCGAGCTCCACCTTGAACATCGCGTTCGGCAACGGCTCGACGACCGTCGCCATGACTTCGATCGCTTCTTCCTTCGACATCAGGACGCCACCGCGGTGCGCGCGAGCCGTCCGAGGCCCAGAACGACCGCGCCGTCAGGCTCGATCGCCACCGTGTTCTCGAAGTGCGCGGAGACGCTGCCGTCCCGCGTACGCACCGTCCAGCCGTCCGTATCCGTGCTCACCTCGGCGCGGCCCAGGTTGAACATCGGCTCGATCGCGATGACCATGCCGGCCCGCAGAAGGCTCCCCCGCCCTCCGGGTCCGTAGTTGGGGATCTGCGGCTCCTCGTGGAGGGCCGTGCCGACGCCGTGTCCGACGAAGTCGCGGACCACGCCGTATCCCCGGGGGATGGCGACGGCCTCTACCGCCGCCCCGATGTCCGAAACTCGGTGGCCCGGCCGCGCCGCGGCGATCCGCGCCTCGAGGCCGAGTCGCGTCGCCTCGAGAAGGTCCGCAACCTCGGCGGAAATCCGTCCGACCGGCATCGTGCGCGAGGCGTCACCGAAGTAGCCCCCGACGATCGCACCGCAATCGACGCCGATGACGTCTCCATCCTTCAGCACACGCGGACCCGGGATCCCGTGGACGACCTCGTCGTTGATCGAAGTGCACAGAGTCTTCGGGTATCCCCGGTAACCCAGGAACGCCGGCTTGGCGCCCCGGCGCCGGATCTCGGCCTCGGCGATCCGGTCGAGCTCCTCGGTGGTCACGCCGGGCGCCACGACCCTCTCGACGACGTCCAAGGTCTCGAGCACCACGCGCGAAGCCTGCTCGAGAAGCGCTAGCTCCTTTTCGCTGCGGATTGTGATCATCGCTTTCCCTGCGCAGCGGCCGGTCGGCCGGCGCCGAGCGCCTGATCGATCCGGTCCGCCACCTCGTTCACGTCTCCCATCCCATCCACATCCGTCAGGAGCTTGCGGTCCCGATAGAAGCCCGCCAGGGGCTCCGTTTTCTCCTGGTACACGCGCAGGCGCTCCAGGATGGTCTCCGGACGGTCGTCGGCCCGTCCCTCGTCCTTGGCGCGCCCGTGCAGACGGTCGACGACGACCGCTTCCGGGACCGAGAGGTTTAAAACAGCGGAAAGGCCCGCGCCATTCCCGGCGAGAAGCTTCTGGAGCGCCGTCGCCTGCTCGACGGTGCGGGGAAAACCGTCGAGGATGAACCCGGTCGCGGCGTCGGCCTGAGCGATCCGATCCCGGATCAGGGCGATCATCAGGTCGTCGGAGACGAGCTCGCCCGACTCCATGACCGCCTTGGCGCGGAGCCCGAGCGGGCTTCCTTCCCGGACGGCGGATCTGAGGATCTCGCCCGTCGAGATCGCCGGCACCCCGAGGCGCCCGGAGAGGAGCTTCGCCTGCGTGCCCTTCCCGCTTCCGGGAGGGCCGAGGAAGACGACTCGCATCAGACGCGGCGTCCGCGGATCCGGCTCTTCTTCAAGAACCCGGTGTAGTGATGCTCGACGAGCTTCGACTCGATCTGCTGGACGGTGTCCATGGCGACGCCGACGACGATCAAAAGCGACGTGCCGCCGAAATAGAAGTTGAAGCCGAACCCCTGGGTGAAGAAGCGCGGCAGGGCAGCGTCGAGCCCCGGGCCGATGAAGGGCAGGCTCTGCACCTTGAACCCGCTCGCCAGGAACTCGGGAAGCAGGGCGACGAAAGTCAGATACACGGCCCCGACGATCGTCAGGCGCGAGAGAACCATGTCGATGTAGTCCGCGGTCTTCCGGCCGGGGCGGATGCCCGGAATGAAGCCGCCGTACTTGCGCATGTTGTCCGCGGTGTCCGTCGGGTTGA
>JBDTXY010000446.1:0-2887 GCA_040005945.1 Acidobacteriota bacterium | reverse complement strand
AATGGGGCTGGTCACCGTCGTGGCCGGACTGCTCGCGGTCCGGCGCCAATCCTTCGTGCTGGCGGTGATCGGTCTGGTCGGCGGATTCTTCACGCCGTACCTCTTGTCGACGAACGAGGATCACCCGATCGGCCTTCTTGCCTATGTGCTCCTCCTGGACCTCGGCGTCCTGGCGGTCGGCCGCAAGCGGGCGTGGTTCTCGCTGCCGCTTCTGGGGCTGCTCGGCTCCGCGACGCTCTACGCCGGATGGGCCGCGCAGCATCTGGACGGCACGAAGACCCCGTACGCCCTGATCGCGGCCATCGTCGTGGCTTGCCTGTTCATTCTCGGGCTCGGCCGGGAAGCGGAAGGCGGCGAGCACAAGGACCTGGCGGCGACGACATCGGTCCTCGCGATCACGGCCTCGTTTCTTCTCGCGTTCGCGGTCAGCGGCCAGTCGACGTTCCGGGCTTCGCCGGTCGTCCTGGTCTCCTACCTGCTGATCCTGACGGCCGGGGCGTTTTTCGTCTCGCGGCGCATCGGAGCCGCGCCGCTGGTCCCCGCCGCGGCCGGCTTCACGGTGGGGAGCCTCGCCTGGCGCGTCGCGAGCGACGCCTTTCCGTCCCAGCGCGCGTTTACCCTGGCGCTCTTCACCCTGCCGTCCATTGGGTTTTTCCTGATCTGGTGGCTCGGCCACGAGACCAAACACACCTCCTCCAACCGTCTCGGCGCGTCCATCGCGCTCTTCGGCACCTACCTGGTGTTTCTCCGGGTCCTCGACGTCGAGCCGCATCTGGAGCCGGTCTTGCCCGTCTGGCTGTTCGCGGCCGCCCACGCCCTCCTCGTGCTGTGCGTGGGTGCGATTCTGTTTTCGGGCGCCTGGATTCTGGCCGCGCAGGGATACCTGTTCGCCGTGCTGCTCGCCTTGACGTCGCGGTTCGAGCAGCCTCGGCTCCCGGAGTACCTTCCTTTGATCCTGATCCCGATGGCGGTGTTCTGGGCCTTGCCCTTCCTGTCGCCGCGCCTGCGCTCCGACCGGTTGTCGTGGCTCTCATCGGCCGCCGCCCCGGTCGTCCACTTCCCGATCTTGTACGTGCTCGCCAAGCCCAGCTGGGGGACCGATCGGCTCGGAGCCGCCTCCGTGGTCTTCGGCGCGCTCGCCCTGATCGCGTTGCGGCGCTCGATGAGCGTCCAGTCCGGCGACGCCGAGGAAAAACGGTTCTCGACGGCCCTTTTCGGCGCGGTGACGCTGCTCTTCCTGACGGCGGCGATTCCGATCCTCCTCGACAAGGAATGGATCACGGTGGGCTGGGCCCTGGAGTCGGCCGCGCTGGCCTGGCTCGCGATCCGCATCCGCGAAGACGGCCTGGCGAAGGCCTCCGCCGCCCTGGCGGGCGCGGCCTTCGTGCGGCTGGCCGTGAACCCGGCGCTCTGGGGCTATCACCCGCGCGGCGCCACGCCGGTCTTCAACTGGTACCTCTACACGTTCGGGATTCCGGCGGCCGCGTTTCTTCTGAGCGCCTACTGGCTCAACCAGAGCGAGGGCGCCCGCGCGCTCCGGCTGCCCGAGCTTCTCCGCCTGGCCGCGGGGATCGTCTTCTTCGTTCTGCTCAACGTCGAGATCGCGGATTTCTACTCGACCGGACCGCATCTCGATTTCCGCCTGTCCGGCGGCGGCCTCGCGCAGGACATGACGTACTCCCTGGCATGGGGGCTGTTCGCGCTGGGCCTCTTGTTCCTGGGGATCACGCGCTCGTCCAAGGCCACGCGCGCCGCGGCGCTCGCGGTGCTGCTGCTGACGATCGGCAAGGTATTTCTGCACGACCTCTGGGACCTGGGCGCGCTCTACCGCGTCGGCTCGATCGTGGGGCTCGCGGTTGCGCTGCTGGCCGTCTCCTTCCTGACGCAGCGGTTCGTGTTTCCGCGGAATCGGCCGTGAGACCAGGAGCACTGGCGGCCGTGGCGGTGATCGCTCTGGCGGCGCCGCCGGCACAGTTTCGTTTCTCGCGTCCGATCGAGGCGGCTCCCGGTTGGGCGCGGCTCGAGCTGCCGGACGACGTCCTGAACGTCTGCCGGCCGGGGCTGCCCGACCTGCGGATCCAGGACGAGGCGGGAAAGGAAATCCCCTACGCGTTCGAGCAGGACATCGCCCCGAATGCCCGCCGCTTTCGCGTCGAGAACCTCGAGTCGGTCCCCAAGAGCGAGACCACCGGCGTGATCGACCGCGGCTCCGCCCCGGGATTCACCGACACGGTGACGTTCGAAATCGCCGGAGACGACTTTCTCAAACCCGTGCTTCTGCAGAGCTCCGAGGATCAGTCCTCGTGGAAAAACGTTGCCAAGGGCTCGCTGTTTTCCACGGGTTCCGTCCGGATGCTCACGCTCCGATTCCCCGAGAACGACCGCCGCTTCCTGAGGTTTCGGCTGGATGATCGCAATGGCGCCGCGGTCTCGGTCTCGGCCGTGGCCGTCCGGGCTCGGTCCGGGAACACCGGAAACACCGGGAGCGCTGCGCTGGAGCGGCCGCTGGCGTTGGCGGCCCTCCCCACCGAGACGGATGCGACCTCCCTGTACTCGGCGGTGCTTCCCGCGGCGAACCTCAACGTGACCGCCCTGCGATTCCAGACGCAGGACCTGGCGTTCTCCCGGCCCGTGCGGGTGTACGAGCGCGTGTTCTTTCGCGATGAAGTCTTTCGGCGGATCCTCGCCGCGGGCACGATCACGCGCGCGCCCGGAAGCCTGGAGGCGATCGATCTGCCGGCCTGCGGGGCCGGCGCCCGAAACCTCGAGATCGAGATCGACAACGGAGACTCGCCCGCCTTGAGCGGGCTGCGCGTGAGCGCGCTCGTCCGCGGGAGGACGCTGCGCTTCCTGGCGCCCGCGGGCGTAAACCTGAAACTCCTCTACG
>JBDTXY010000445.1:0-2892 GCA_040005945.1 Acidobacteriota bacterium | reverse complement strand
GTGCGCGGCTCTACCGCACCGGGGACCTCGGCCGGTGGCGGCCGGACGGCCGGCTCGAATACCTGCGCCGGGCGGACGACCAGATGAAAATCCGCGGCTTTCGCGTGGAACCCGAAGAGGTGGAGGCGGCCCTTCGCGCGCACCCCGCGGTTCGGGATGCGGCCGTTGCCCTGCGTCGCCAGGGAGATGATCCGCGGCTCGTCGCGTATATCGTCGGCGCCGGGGGCGCCCCGCCCTCCTCCGCGGACCTGCGCGCATTCCTGAAAGGGGCTCTGCCCGATGGCCTCGTTCCGGCGTTCTACGTGACCGTGCCTTCGCTGCCGCTCACCCCGAATGGGAAAATGGATCGGCGGGCCTTACCGGAGCCGGACTGGGCCGGATTTTCGTCCGCGGTGTCGGCCTTCCGTCCGCCGCGCACCCGCCTCGAACAGGATCTGGCCGCGATCTGGTCCGACGCGCTAGGCGTGGGGGAGATCGGCGTCGGCGACAATTTCTTCGACGTGGGCGGCGATTCGATCCTCGCGACCCGCATTTTCTCCAGGGTGCGGGAGGCCTTCGGCGTCGAGCTTTCGCTCGTGAGCATCTTCGAGACCTCGACCATCGAGGAGATGGCGGCCCTGATCGAGACGATGCAGGATAGCGCCTTTGCCAAGACGTCGACACCGATCCGGCGGCGCTCATGATGGCGGGAATGCCGAACGTCTGCGTTCGGGCCGCGCGGGGCGGCCCTTCCGCGGCGAACGCCCTCGATTTTCAGGGCGTGAGCTCATGAACCCGATCTCGGAGACCTCCGCCGAGCGCCCGCAGCCTCGACCGAAGACCGTCTCTTCGGAAGCCACGGGACGCTCCGCTTCCGATTCGTCCCTGCGTCGGCTCGAAGGAGCCCTGTCCGCGGTCGCGTTGATCATCGCCGCGTGCCTCGCCTGGCGCACCCGATTCCGGGTCAACTCGGACGCGATGAATTATCTCGACCTCGGCGACGCCATCTATCGGGGAGAGTGGCCCACCGCCATCAACGGCCTCTGGAGCCCGCTCTACCCGGCGCTCCTCGGTCTGGCCCGCAGGCTTCTGCGGCCTTCCGGATACTGGGAGAGCACGATGGCGCACGGGCTGAACCTCGCGCTGTACGGTCTGGCCCTCATCGGCTTCCGGTCATTTTTCCGCCGTCTCCGCCTCGCGATGCGTCGTGAGGCGGGGGATGCGAACGCAGTCACCTGGCCCGAGCGCTCATGGACGATCCTCGGCTACACGGTTTTCCTCGGTTGCTCGCTCGTGCTGATCCGCATCTCGGTCCTCTCGCCGGATCTCCTGGTCGCCGCGCTCGTGTACTTCGCGGCGTCGATCCTGCTCACGATCGCCGCGGGAAACCGCAGGGCATGGACCTTTGCCGCACTCGGGGTGGTCCTCGGCCTCGGGTACCTCGCGAAAACACCGATGTTCTGGGGCTCGGTCCTCTTTCTCGCGGCCGCGTTCTTCGTGGTCCGAGACTGGCGGAAGGCTGCGCCCCGGGTCGCGCTGGCCGCGGGACTCTTTCTTGTGATCGCCGGTCTCTATTTCGTGCCGCTCTCGATGATCAAGGGCCGCCCCACGATCGGTGACACCGCGCGCTTGAACTACGGATTTCACATCCACAAGGTGCCCTACGTGCACTGGCAGGGAGACACGGCCGGCAACGGCTCTCCCCGGCACCCGACCCGGCGTCTCATGACATCGCCTGACGTCTATGAATTCGCGTCTCCCGTGGGCGGGACCTACCCGCCCTGGTACGACCCGTCCTACTGGTACGAGGGTCTGCGGTTCGCCTGGAAACCGGCCGACGTCAGACGCCTGACGACGAGCCTGCTCGACCTCTACTTCATGTTCACGGACACCTTCCAGGTGAGCCTGCTCGTCGGGCTCCTGGTCGTCACCGTTCGCGTGTGGGACCGGGACGCCGTGCGAAGGGTGCTTCTCCGCCGGTGGTACGTCGTCCTTCCGGCCGTCGGCGTCCTTCTGATGTACTCGCTCGTCCACGTCGAGCCCCGCTACCTGAGCGCCTTCGCCGCGCTGCTGTGGCTGGGCCTCTACTCCGGCATGGCCCTTGGCGAGGCGGAGGGGGACCGCCGCTGGCTGGCGGCGGTCGCGCTTGCCGTGATCGGCGGCATGCTCTTCGAGATGACAGGCCCCCTCGTCGTCGCCACCGAAAGCGAGCAGCAGGCCGCCGTCGACGGACACCTACATTGGAGAGTCGCGCGGGAGCTGCAGAAGATGGGGATCCGGCCGGAGGACCCGATCGCCTCGGCAGGGTCCGGGAACACGGCCTACTGGGCGCGTCTCGCGGGGCTCAAAGTGGTGGCGGAAACGCGCTGGCGCGACGATCTCTGGACCGCGCCGGAGCCGGCGCGCGCGGCAGCGCTGCGCGCGCTCGCCTCGACGGGAGCTCGAGGCATTGTCTCGCGGGAGCTGCCGCCGGCCTCCGCCGCCTCCGGCTGGCAACCGCTCGGGGACACGGGTTTCGCTTACCTTCGGCTGGGCCGTCCGTGAAAGTTTCCGCCGTGCCTGGAAGCAGCGTCGCTGGTCCCCTGGCGCTCGCCGTGATGCTCACCGCGGGGCTTATGCTCGCGCTCCCGCTCTTTTTCTGCGGGTTCCCAAAGCTCTCGCAAGACGGCGCGATTCATGCCGCCGCGTCCTCGCGTTTCGCCTCGCAGCTCTGGAACGGCGAAGCGTATCCGCGGTGGATCCAGGACATGAACGGGGGCCTCGGCAGCGTGATCCGGTTCTATTACCTCCCCTTCGCCTATTACGCCGCCGCGGTTTTCCGCCGGCTCTTCGCAAACGACGAGGCCGGCTGGCGCCCTCTCGGGCTCTCCGCCGGCCTCGCCCTCGCCGGTTCCGGCGTCGCCGTGTATTTCT
>JBDTXY010000444.1:0-2898 GCA_040005945.1 Acidobacteriota bacterium | reverse complement strand
GCAGACCGGCTCCGCGACTCCTCCGGAAGTCCCCGCCCTCGAGCGCGTCCTGGGACGCGCCGACTTGGTCCTCTTCACCGTCTGCGCCATCCTGACCATCGACACCCTGGGCTCCTCGGCCGCGATGGGGGTCGCCTGGTTTTCCTGGTGGGCCATCACGATGACGGTCTTCGTCATCCCTTACGGACTCATCACGGCCGAACTCGGCTCGGCTTGGCCGGGGGAGGGTGGCGTCTACATCTGGGTCCGGGAGGCCTTCGGCCCGAGGTGGGGCTCGACTGTGGCGTGGATGTACTGGATCAACAACGCGTACTGGATCCCGTCGGTCTATCTGATCTTTGCCGGCACGTTCGGCCGAATCTTCCTGAAGACACAGTCGGCCTGGCAGGACGCCGCAATCGCCATCACCATGACCTGGCTGACGGTCGCCCTGGGGGTCGTCCGCCTCGAGGTCTCGAAGTGGGTGCCCAACCTCGGTGCGGTCGTCAAGGCGCTCATTTTCTTCGCGCTCGGAGTGCTGGGCCTCTCAGCGATCTTCCGCGGGCATCATCCGGCGAACGACTTCTCGGCGACCCGGTTCGTCCCGAGATGGAACGACAGCCTGGCGTACCTTCCGGCGCTCCTGTACTCGACCCTCGGCTTCGAGCTGATGAGCTCCGCCGGCGGGGAGATGCGCAACCCCAAGCGCGACATCCCAACCGTGATCTTCTGGTCGGGCGCGCTGATCGCCGTTCTCTACTCGTTCGCGATCGGCGGAATCCTCTTCGCCGTTCCCATGGAGAAACTCTCGATCGTGACCGGGACGTGGGACGCACTCGAAGTGCTCGGGAAGGAATGGGGCCGCGCCGGCGGCACGGTGGTGTTCCTGCTCGGAATCGGTTTTCTCTACGCCTGCGTCGCCAATGTCGTCACGTGGAGCCTCGGCGCCAACCGCGTCGCCGCGGTCGCGGCCGATGAAGGCATGCTCCCGGCGGCGTTGGGCCGGCTGCATTCGCGCTTCCACACGCCGTATCTCGCCTTCGTCGCGATGGGTGTGGTTTCGACCGCCCTCCTCGTCGGGAACGCGTTGCTGTCCTCGAGTCAGTCCAACATCTTCTGGATGACGTTTCGCCTGACGGCGCTCTGCCTTCTCCTGTGCTATCTCCTGGTCTTTCCGGCCTTCCTCGTCCTGCGGACGCGCAGGCCGGACCAGCCGCGCCCCTACCGGCTCCCGGGCGGGCACGGCACGGCCACCGTTGCGGCGTGGGTCTCCACCCTCTACATCTTCGCCGCATGCGTTCTCTTCTTCGCGCCCTCTCCCACCAGCCAGTCTCCGCTGAAGGAGGGCCTGATACTCGGCGCGGAGACCCTGGCGACCGTGGTCGTGGGTTGGCTGCTGATTCCCAGGCGCGGCCGGGCGATATGATGCGCCGCGACGTCAGTCGCTAAGGGTTTCCTTCGAACCACAGGAGACGATTCGATGCCCCAGAACCTCCAGGGAGCGCGCGAGGAATCCGCGCAGATCCTCGAGCTCATCGGCAAGAAGACCCTGACGCCTCCCGAGCAGGAGCGGGTCATCCAGGACGCCGTGCAGTACTGGACCGACTACGTCAACCCCGCGTTCCTGGAGTACCGCAAGTCGGTCAGCACGGACTACACCGCGGTCGAATGGTCCGACGAAGGCGCGGTCTTCCGCGACGTGAAGGGCAAGGAGTTCATCGACATCCTGGGCGGATTCGGCATCTACGTGACGGGCCACCGGCATCCCAAGGTCCTGAAGGCCGTCAAGGAACAGCTCGACAAGCAGGCGATCCACTCCCAGGAGCTGATCGACCCGCTGCGGACCTACCTGGCGCGCCTGGTCGCCCTGATCACGCCGGGAGAGCTTCAGTACTCCTTCTTCACCAATTCCGGGACCGAGTCGATCGAGGCGTGCCTCAAGATGTCGATCCTGACCACGGGGCGCCATCACTTCGTCGGCGCGCTCGGGGCCTTCCACGGGAAGTCGCTGGGCTCGCTCGGGGGAACCTCCAAGGCCGTGTTTCGCGAGCCGTTCCTCCCCTTGAAGCGCTGGACGCACGTGCCCTTCGGAGACGTCGACGCGCTCCGGATGATCGTCGCGAGCGGCGACTTCTCGGGCGACAAGGTCGCGGCCGTCGTGCTCGAGCCGATCCAGGGCGAAGGCGGAATCAACGTGGCCCCTCCGGGATACCTGGCCGCGGCGCGCGAGATCTGCGACAAGTACGGCGCGATGCTGGTCTTCGACGAGGTCCAGTGCGGCATGGGCCGCAGCGGCAAGATGTTCTCCTGCGAGCACGACGGGGTCGTGCCGGACCTGATGGCCCTGGGGAAGGGCTTCGGCGGAGGCATGATGCCGATCGGCGCCTGTGTCGGAACCGCCAAGACCTGGGAGCGGTACATCGAAAATCCGTTCCTTCACACCACGACGTTCGGCGGCAACCCGGTCTGCTGCGCCGCGGCGATCGCGACGATCGGCGTGCTCCTGGAGGAGGATCTGCCCAAGCAGGCGGCGGAGAAGGGGGAGTACCTCCTCGAGCACATGAACGCCCTCGCGCACAAGTATCCAAAGCTCATGGCGGGCGCGCGCGGCCGCGGGTTGATGCTGGGGATGGAGTTCCAGAGCCACGACCTGGGATACGCGGTCGCCAAAGAGCTCTTCGGCAGGGGAATCCTCATCTCGGGGACCTACATCAACGCGCAGGTCCTCCGCGTCGAGCCGCCCCTGGTGATCAGTTACCCCGAGATCGATCGGTTCCTCGCGGCGGTCGAGGGCTCGCTGCGGGACGTCTACAAGGAGCACGGCCTCTGAGCCCGCACTGTCATCCCGAGGCGCTCCGCGCCGAGGGACCCCTTTCTGAGAGGCGCTAGAGGACAAAGGGGTCCCTCGCTGCGCTCGGG
>JBDTXY010000443.1:0-2902 GCA_040005945.1 Acidobacteriota bacterium | reverse complement strand
AACATCGTGCGAAGAGGGGACACGTTCCTCAGCGCTTGTACGGTCGGATGAAGTAGCGCGCCACGAGTGTGTCGCGAACTCCGCCGGGCTGGGTCGCCGCGGGCACGAGCCGCAACCGATAGATGCCGGGCCCGGCGTTGCTCCGCAGCGCGATGGAAAGGGTCTTCTGAGGAAAGAGATCATCCACCCGGAAGGCCCCACGCGCGACGATGGTCTGGTCCGGCGCGAAGAGAGTTGCCCGGATGGAGGCGTTGCCGGGCATGCCCTCGAGAGCTGCAGGAATCTCGAGCCGAGCCAAGAAATCACCCGATGCGGTAGCGATGACGTGGCCACTCGCCGAGTCCGCAGGTGTGAGCCGGAGCGATCCCGCTCCGGGAGTCTGTCCACGAGATGCCAGGAGTTCCGGAATATTCTCGGATGCAGGCCTCTCTCGCACTCGAATCGTTGCCGGGGCAGACGTGCCCGGCGATTCGCTCGCCAGTCCGCCTGCGATCTCAGGGTTGCGAACCGTGATGGGCGGGCTCTGAGGGCGAGCCGCGACCTGGGGAGAGGCGTGCTGAGGGGAGCGAGGGTCCGGCCCCTTGGTGAACTGCGGATTGGTCGCAAGGACCGCGATGACTGCCGCCACGGGCGCCAGGATCGGGGCCAGTCTCCGCACGAATCGGCCGGTGATGGGGCGGCGCCGCTCCTGGATCGTGCGCGGAGTGCCTTCGCGCGCAGGTAGCACGGCTGGTACCGGCGAGTAGCCGAGCAGTTGTATGCCGCCCAAGCACGACTTACAACGGGCCAGATGTTCCGCGTAGGTCTGACGTTCCGGTTCGCTCAGCCTCTGGGATTGGGAGGGCCAGCGGGCCAGGATCGAAATCGGAATGTGGGGCTCGTCACCGGACGCAACCCCGGGATCATCCAGGATGGCTTCGTCCTTCTCCGCAATGAAAGCCAGCGCGGCACGACAGGATTCGCAGTTCTCCAGGTGCCGGCGGCATTCCTCCTCCTCGGGCTCTGCGAGGAGGCCAAGGTCATACATAGGTAGCAGGGCCACGATCTTGTGGGGATCGAAGTTCGATCGGGTCATTTTCGGCTTACTCGGGAAGGGTGACCGTTGCATCTCCCCGGTCGACCCCGAGGTGACGCAAAAGGTGTTTCCGACAGCGCGACCAGCGTTTCCGCAAGGCGGTAGCCGCCTCACCGAGCGTACCGCTGAGTTCTTCCCAGCTCCGGCCCTCCGCCCGGCCCACGAGCAGCGGTTCACACTCCGGGTGGCTCTTTCGAAAGAACATGAGCCCGACGCTCGCGATCCGCTGCCGGCTCAGCCGTAGCTCGATAAGCTCCTCGCTCGACACACCGTGGGTTGCGAGCTCGACTGGTTCCATGGCCGCTTCTCTGCGGCGTAGATGACTGATCTTTCGATGGATGTCCTTCGCCTTGTTGCGAGCGATCGCAAACGCGAGCAGTTGGAGCGATTCGGGCGGGGGTTCACGCTGGATCCGCATCCAGAGTCCGAGGAGGGCCTCCTGCACGGCGTCCTCGACGAACGAAGATCGATCTCCACTCACTTGCATGCTGATGGCCTCGCGAATGGCGGAAGTAACTTCCTTCCAGGCGGCCGAGTCTTTCCTGCGCAGTGTTTCCAGATCCACGCGGCCCGTTTCCCGCCCACCGAGGGCTGAAGGAGGCTCTTCGCGTGTCCACGGGCAACATCGCGGGCGGGCGAAGCGCTGTGACGAAAACTTTTTTGTGCGCGAGGCAGGAGACCCATTACTCGTTAGCGGTCAGGAGCTTAGGGCATCTATATATAGTCGGCGAGCGATTTCGCGGGGCAGGACGCCGGGCCGGCCGGCCGGGAGTTGTCACGGTTTTTCGGCTCGCGCGATGAGGGCGCGTACGAGGTCGGGCCGCGAGGCTCGACTCGCACACGACCCGATGGATCGGCCCCATGGCTCTGAGCAGGAACCCGCAGAGAGGTCCACGATGAAAGCGCTGAGCTTCCGCCCTCGATTCCGCCAGGCTCTGGCGATCACCACCTGTGTTCTCACCGCGATCCAGATGCTGCCGGCGAACTCCCAGGCCATCAGCCTTGGTGGCATCAAGAGAAGCTTCACTGGCCTGGTGCCCGTCGCCATTCCTTCCCTGCCGAAGGGAATCAAGGACGCGATCAAGAATGTGAACGGCGTCTTGGCCTCGGTCGATGCAACCGTGACCTCGGCGAAGTACCAGTTCGACCAGGCCCGGCTGACCAAAGAGCGCGCGCTCTCCCTGGGCAGCGACCTGTCGAAGTTGGTGCACGGAGACTGGAACTCGATTCTCGGGGACATGGCGACGAACGGGGCGCTGGCCAATGCCTCGATTGCCGAAGTCCCGGCCCTCGTGATCCACGACGCCCTGGAGAGCGAGACGTTGGCCCAGGTGCCAGGCCAGGGCGATGCCATGGAGGGTGCAGTCAAGCGTTGGTTGCAGGCTCACGGAGCCGGCGAGGGTTCCCAGGCACTCGTCGTGATGCGCCGTCGCGGGGAGACGGCCCCGAGCTTCCGGGCGCGGGTTGGAAAGGCGCAGGCCGATCTCGACCGCACGCTCAGCAGCGTCGACGACCTGGGGCGCGTCATCACGATCTCGGGGCTTCCGGTGACGCTGGGGAGGGCTTCGGGCGACTGTCTCCCGGCCACCCTGAAGCTTGGACTGATGTCGCTGACTCCCAATGGTCTGTACGGATTCGACTTCGAGGGGCTTGCGAGCGCGCAGTGCACGCACTTCGTGTCGGCCGGGCAGGGGCTGACCTTCGGGGTCTGCGGAAACGGACCGACTCGGAGGACGCTCGACAGGCTCGCGAAGAAGCCGGACAGCGACATGCTGCTGGGCGCGGAAGTCGATGTGACGATCGCTTCGATGGCGCAGATGATGCCGC
>JBDTXY010000442.1:0-2907 GCA_040005945.1 Acidobacteriota bacterium | reverse complement strand
GGATCCTGGCGCTTCCCGCCGGGACCAGGTGCTGGAGCGGAACGAGCCTCGTTCCACCGATCGTGTCGAGCACCGTCACGCTGAATTCTCCGTGTCCGCGACATGGTATTCGCTCTGAACCAGGCCGCTCGGATAGTCGCGAGTCGCCACGTGACGCAGCCGGATATCGCGCGGAAGGGTTCCGAAGAGAGGAACTCCGTCTCCAATGAGCACGGGAACGCGAGTGATGATCAGCCGGTCGATGAGCCCCGCGCGCAGGAATCCCTGGATCGTGACGCCGCCGTCGACGTAGAGATGATGTGCGCCGGTCGAGGCGAGTTGTGAAACGATTTGAGTCGGAGGGCCGGCCATCCGGTCGACGACGCCTCCCTTGGCCCTGCCCCTGGCCGCGGAGAGGTCAATGGGGCCGCTGCTCAGGACCACGACGCGCTTGTCCCCATAGGGCCACGCTTCGAAGCCGAGGACCGTCTCGAAAGTCTTGAGCCCGATCACGAGCGCATCCACGCTCGCCATGAACTCGTCGTATCCGTGGGGCTCGCCGCCGCCCGCCGGAAGCCAGTCGAGGTCGCCGTTGGGCCGTGCGATGAAGCCGTCCACGCTGGTGCCGATAAAGACCGAGACCGTCATCGGAGACTCCTCATCTGAACCTCAGCGCGATTGCCGGACTCCCGGCGCCGCCCGATGCGACGTTTCGTGGAATCGACTGCACGCTGGCTGCGAGTCGTTGCGTCAATCCGTCATCCCGGATCGCCGCGAGTTCGCCACCCGGATACTTTGAAGCGGCGTAGATAAGGTACGCCCGGCGGCGGTCTCTCGTTTCAGGCGCAAGGATGTCTTCCCGATCGATCGCGCCGCCTTGGGTCTGCTGGCGCGACTACGAACGAGGCGTCTCGTGGTCGGTGAGCACCGGCAGGAAGCGCTCCCACGGGCCCACCTCGTGGCGGAGTTGCTTCGCCATGACGCGGGCGATCTGCGCGAGGTGCCCGAAGTCGTGCGCGACCCAGGTCGCCAGAAGCTGGCGCAGGGTGACGGGTCCCAGGCTGGGATGAATGCCGGTCAGGTCGAGCGCGGCGGGAGTTAACCGCCACGAGCGAAGCAGCGCGAGATTGGCTTCGCGGAGCCGGGCGAATTCCTCCAGCAAGTCGCGGAGCGGACGGCCGGCGTTGCGAGCACGATGCCGGAGGCGGTCGTAGGGCTCGAAGAGAGGGTTCGGACCCTGCGCCAGGATGATGCGGGCCCGAGGGACCCAATCCGTTTCCTCCCCGTCGATCAGGTGACCGACGACGTCGAAGGGACTGAAGGTGTCGGGTCCTTCCCCCGCGCGCGTCCACGGATCCGAAAGGCCGTCCAGCAGGGCGTGCAACGCACCGGGCGTTCTCGCGAGGGTCTCGGCGGAAAGCTCGACATCGAAGTTCATACCCGGGGCTCCTTCCGCCTCCGCCTCACGATATGGGTTTCAGGGATTACATCAAGCCCGAGCCTACTGGAGCCGCGTGTCAGCCCGCACCGTGGTCTTTAGCGGGAGCGCGGCAACCGGATCAGCCATCGGGGGACTGATGTCCTGTATTGCTCGGAGGAAGCACCGAACCGGTCGGCCAGGACCTGCTTCATCGGCGACGCCCCCCCTCGCGACCTGCCGTTGAGTCGCGCGGCTGGCGGACCTTCCAGATCAGATAACCGACGACGAGCAGGTTGATCGCGAGCGTCGCGACCCGCTGCCAGCTCACTTTCTTCACGAGCTCGTACGCCTCGAACGGCACGAACGAGGACGTCGCGACGATCGTCAGGTACTCCGCCCAGCGCTTCGACATCAACAGGCCCACGCCTTCCACGGCGAACAGGGCGGCGTAGAGAAGCGCGACGACCGCGACCAGCTTGAGCTGAGATTCGTGCAGGTTGGAGAGCCGGTGCTCGACGCGGGAGGCGGCCCGAGGACCGAGGCGCCAGGCCATGGAAGAGGCCCAGCGATACGCGGTGTCGGCATTCGCGGGGTTCAGAAGATTCAGGGCGCCCAGCCCGACTCCGATCAGGAGGAGCGCCTTGACCAGCTTGAAGGCGCCGATGGTCTTGACGAGGCCGTCGCGGGCATGGTGCCGCTTTCCCGCTCCCCGAGTCGAAGCCTTCACCACCATCGACCTCCTTCGCGCGCACGCCGTCGCTCCGGCGGCCGGCCGCACGACGATGCTGCTCGAGATCCCGATGCCGGCAGCCTCCCGTCGGCTCCTCCAGGGAGAGAGCGGCGGGGCGGATCGATTCCGCACATCCGTGCTGACGCCCGGCCTAAATTCCCTGGGTGACGATCAGATGCGAATTCGTGGTTCTCTCGCGGATCTTGCGCAACGCCACGTATTCGGCCGACGACCACCAGGCTTTGAACCGAGCCATGTCCGGGAACTCGACGATCGCACAGCGCTTGGGAGACCAGTCGCCCTCGAGGACCTCCGTGGCGCCGCCCCGAGCCAGGTAGCGGCCGCCGTGTGCGGCGATGGTGGCAGGGACCTGCGTTCGGTATTCATCGTAACCAGCGCTGTCCAGGACATCGATATCCGCGATCACGTACACGGCCATGGTGTGCCTCCAACTGATCGGTCCAGTTGATGTCTCCATCGACGTCATACGTGAGATGGATGACTGAGTTTGGCCGACAGGCTCTCATTCCTCCGCATTCTTCCGCGTCCAGCGGCCGAGCGAAACCCGCATCCCTTTCTATGGGCCAGCGGCACCGCAGATCGCCAGGCAGTACGGCAGAGAGTTGGCCTCATCGATCAAACAGTACTTCAAGCACTCGCTGAAATCCCTCACCGCGACCTTGTCATTCGGGTCGGGCAATCCTTCCGGTACCAGCTTGAATCGGCCCAGGTCCCTGCCCTCTTTGTCGGGGATCTCCGCGACCCGGTTGTCGTTGAA
>JBDTXY010000441.1:0-2913 GCA_040005945.1 Acidobacteriota bacterium | reverse complement strand
CGAGCTCGACCGCACGCGCGCGCTTCTGACAGCCGCGCAGGTGCAGAAGGCGATGGGCCGTAACGCCGAGGTCACCCGGCTCGCCCGCCAGTTTCAGAAGCTCTGGGCGCGTGCCGACCCCGGCCTGCCCGAACTCGCGCGCGCCCGCCGGCTCTCATCCGAGACGAGCGCCGAGTAGACTCCGCGAAACGTTCCGCCTACCGCGGAATCGGGGTGATCGTGCCGCCTCCAGCCGGGAGGGGTGGCGCCGGTACGAGACCGTTCTTGTCGCCGAGGTCCACGAGGAAGCCGGGTATCTCGTCCTGACTCAACGTGCGGAAACGCAGGGTCGCTTGAGGGGAAATGAGCTTGTATCCCGCCGCCACGGCGTCCTTCGAATCCACGATCCCATTGCCGTCGAGGTCGCTCACAGTCGCCGGCGCCGCGCCGTTTACCACGAAGATGCGAAGGGTCGTGACCACGTCGGCCAGTCCCGAGATGTCTGTAATCTCCGGACCGCCGTCGATCCGGAAGAGATTCGGGCTTCCGCAGGGACCACCGAAGACCACCGGGGGCGTTCCGACGCACGTGTCGAACTGGACGACTGGCTGAAAGAGTCTCTGCGGCACGTTCATATGGGCGACGACGTTCGAGTGCTTCGTCGAGTCATTCAGCTCCCAGGCGACGGACGTGATGAATCCGGCGGAGTTCCGGATCTGCTTCGGCCCGGCCGGCGGGTTGAAGTCCTGTCCGAGAACGAGGCTCGGACCCGTGTCGGCGAGCAGCACGAGCCCGGGCGAATCGTCATTGGCGCCCCAGCCTATGCCGTCGACCTCCGACGGCACCGTCTGGCAGCTCGTTGCGAACGGCCCCACACAGTCCCCGTCGCTCGAGCAGACGAGGTTGGTCACGCCGAAACGGCTGACGCATCTCTGGACGAGGGTGTCCGTACTGTTCGGGGCGGAGGTCGGCGGCCCGTAGGCCTGCAGGAACGAATTCGTCCCGTTGCTGAAGACGAGCATCCGGGGGGCCCCACCGCCAAACGAGTCCGTCAGCGCGATCTGAAGAAAGTCATTACCCGATGGATCCGGCACCCCGACCATGTCGGTGTCGTTGGTGAACTCGAAGAATGTCTCGTCGACCGGCGCGTTGAAGCAGGGGCCCTGGGTCGCGATGATGACCGGTGAGAAAGAGGGGCAGCCGTCCGGATCTTTGAAGATCAGGAAGCCCGTGGTTCCGTCCTCGGGAAACGGGGGAAGAAACGCCGTACCGATGCCGAGCTCGTTATTCGCGGTCAGGCGAATCGTGAGCGGCCAACCTCCGGCCATCTCTCGAGGAAGGTAGCTGGACGGCAGAAGGAAGTTGATCAGGCCGAGCTTGGGCGAAATGACCTCGATCGTGAGCGGCTTCTGGGCCCCGATCAAGTTGGCCTGACGCGCCGCCGCGAGAGAAAACGCATTGGCCCGAAGCGGTAGCGCGGAGGCGCCGAGCACCGCTACCCAGGAAAGCACAGCCAGGGCGGGGAGGGTTGGTCGAGAATTTCGGCTCTTCATGGAGGGGCTCCTTTCGCCGGAATCCGGGAGGCGAGCCGAGTCGGAGGACACGGTTCGTTTCCCCTGGGGGAGGGTCCTACGTACTCCCCGGGAAGCCGCAAGTCAAGCCGCTTCCCGTCGAGCCCTCACCATAGGAGCGGATCGGGTCACGTCCCGGAAGGGTCGGCTAGAATCGTTCGGGAAAGCGAAGAGACGACCCTGGGCGCATCTCAAATCTGTTCGGACTGCCAAACCCTCAATCCACAAGGGTCGGAAAGCTGTTCCGGCTGCCGAAAACCGCTCGGCGGAATTTCCGTCCCCCCGTCATGGTCCGAAGCCGACTCCGATGGAATGCTCACGATCGACCGGCCTTCTTCGCTGAAGGAGTGGGCCGAGCGAAGCTCGGCGTCGTTCGCCTCGTTCCAGCTCCTGCCGCCGGGAATGCAGATCGGGCAGCGCTACGAGGTCGTCGAGTTGCTGGGTCGCGGCGGCATGGGCGCCGTGTACCGCGTCCGGGACCGGCACCTCGACCGGGACGTGGCGCTGAAGCTGATCCGCCCGGAGATCGCCGACGACACGGCGACGCTCGAGCGCTTCAAGCGGGAAATCCAGCTCTCGAGCGTCGTCACGCACAAGAACGTCCTGCGGATCTACGACCTCGGCGAGAGCGATGGAATCAAGTTCCTCACGATGCACCTCGTCGCCGGCGACGACCTCGCGGCGATCGCGAAGCGCGAGGGCAAACTTCCGATTCCGCGCATCCTTCGTATCTTCCGGCAGATCTGCGAGGGGCTAAGGGCGGCTCACGAGCAGGGCGTCATCCACCGCGACTTGAAGCCCGAGAACGTCATGGTGAGCGCCAACGACGCCGTGTACCTGACCGACTTCGGCCTGGCCAAATCCCTCGAGCAGTCGGGGATGACCCAGACCGGCGCGATCCTCGGGACGCCGTACTACATGTCTCCGGAGCAGGTGAAGGGCGGGGAAGCCGACGTCCGCTCGGACATTTACGCGCTGGGGGTGATGCTCTACGAGATGTGCGCGGGCCAGCTCCCGTTCACGGGTCGCACCCCGTACGAGGTGATGGCCGCGCGGCTCCAGAAGACGGCCCGGCCGGTCTCCGAGCTGAACGCGGAGGTGCCCTCCTACCTGCGCAAGATCATCGACCGGTGTCTCGCGGTCGATCCGAAGATTCGATACCAGACGATCGACGAGATCCTGGCGGATCTCGACGCGGAGACGTTCCGCCCGACCTTGCGTTACGCGGCCCTCGGCCGGCGGTGGGTCCGTCCGACTGTAATTGCGGCGGTCGCGGCCGTGGTGCTGGCGGTCGCCGGCTGGTTGCTCTACCGGTCGGGACGCGGTTCCGCTCCGGCTCCGCACGTGCCGGGAAAGACCGAAT
>JBDTXY010000440.1:0-2915 GCA_040005945.1 Acidobacteriota bacterium | reverse complement strand
TGGCGGCCGGAGTGACCGCCGCCGCCGTCGGGCTCCTCTGGGCCCGCGCTTTTTTCTTCAACAAGAGCCTCTGGACGTCCTCCTACGCGCTCTGGACGTCGGGACTCGCGGCCGTTGCCCTGGCCGTTTGCCTGGAGCTCTTCGACGGCCCGGGCCGGAGGCGTTGGTCGGCTCCCTTCCTGTGGCTCGGCCGCAACGCGATCGCGGCGTTCACGCTTTCGACTCTGGCGGCGACCGTGCTGATCGCGGTCAAGCTGGACGGCGCGGGCGGCAAGCCGCGTTCCGTGTGGACGGCCATCTACCGGACCGCGTTCGATCACTTCGAGGACCCGCGCTTGGGATCCCTCTTTTTTGCGCTGTCGTACCTGGCGCTGTGGACGGCGGTGTTCGGTCTGCTCTACCGGAAACGGATCTTCTTCAAGATCTGAGGCGACTCACGGGTTCGCGCCCAAACTCACTTTCAGGGATCCGTTGCCGACCACGGTCGTCAGGACGCCCCAGAGCGTTCCATCCCCCGAGAGCTTCGTCACCCGGATCTGTCCTCCGTCGAGCTCCGAGACTCCGAGCGCTTTCACGACGTCCACGAAGGTCGTCGGCGCCGTGAAATGAGCGCTTCCGAGCACCGACCCCTGCGAATCGAACGCCTCGACCAGGATTTCGCTGGACGGGGAAAATTCCTCGATGTTGCCCAGAATCAAATTGCTGTAGACGCCGGATAGCCGGCTCGCGCCGGGAAAGACGAGCGGGTCCACTTGGTCGAGCGCTTTGATCGTCGACTCGCGAACGACGGGAAGCTCGGCGAACTGAGCCGCCGACAACGTGTTGACGGCGCGGGCGTGGACGACGGGCGAAGCGTGGACGGGCCCATCGACCACGAACTTGTCGGTTTCGACTCGAATCATCTGGGGTCCGGTAAACGCGAGGAAATCGCTCGCGAGGACTCGGAGCGTTCCGTGGCCCGGCACCGTGTAGGTCTTTCCGTTGCAGTTCGGGGGACATGGAGCTTCGATCATCGGGATGGGCCCTGACCTCGACAGCGTCACGCTGATCGGGTCCGCCGAGATGTTGGCCATGTCGATCTCGGTATCCCATGGACCGACGAAGCCGCCGCCCGCGATGATCAGGACATCGCCCACGTCGCCACGGAGCGCGGATGGGGCCGAAAACCCAGCGAGCATGACCAGGATCCCGACGATTCGCTTCATTTGACACCTCCAAGAATTACCGTCATCGGCATCTATACGGGCGAACCCGAACCTTCGGCTCGCCTATTCCAAGGTGGACGCTCTTGTCCGCCAATGCAATCCGAATCGATGATTTGGGGCGCAACGAGAGTCGCCGGACGAAGGGCCCTCTCCAATCTTTTGGACAACGTAGAATGCAGCCGTGAAGAAAGTCGAGAAGAGGGCCCGCAAGCTCGCCGACCGCTACCGCGTCGCCGCGGACCAGAAGTTTCGGCTGGAGGACTGCCTCCCGGCCGACACCGCCGGACTCACCGCGGAGGACGAGGAGGCCAGGGAGTCCCTCCAGCACGGCGTCGAAATGCTCGCGGAGCTGCAGAACCGGCTCTACGCGCAGAACCGCTGGGGAGTGCTCGTCATCTTCCAGGCGATGGACGCGGCCGGGAAGGACAGCACGATCAAGCACGTCATGTCCGGCGTCAACCCCCAAGGCGTGCAGGTGTACTCGTTCAAGGTTCCCTCCTCGGAAGAGCTGGATCACGATTTCCTGTGGCGATCCACGAAGGCGCTCCCGGAGCGGGGGCGGATCGGCATCTTCAACCGGTCCTACTACGAGGAGGTCCTCGTCGCGCGCGTCCACCCCCAGATCCTCGAGGGGCAAAGGCTTCCGGAGGGCGTCATCACCAAGAACATCTGGGAAGAGCGCTATCGCGACATCAACGCCTACGAGCGTTACCTCTCGCGCAACGGATACCTGATCCTCAAGTTCTTCCTGAACGTCTCGAAGAAGGAGCAGAAGCGCCGGTTCCTGGAGCGGCTCGAGCGCCCGGAGAAGAACTGGAAGTTCTCGATGCAGGACGTCGAGGAGCGCGCCTGCTGGAACGACTACATGAAGGCGTATCGCGACGCGATCGCGGCGACCAGCACGGACTGGGCGCCCTGGTACGCGGTTCCGGCGGATCACAAATGGTTCACGCGCCTGGTCGTCGCGGCCACGATCGTCAGCGAGATGCAGAAGCTCGATCTCCGATATCCGCAGGTGGACAAGGCCAAGCAGAAAGAGCTTCAGGCGGCGCGGCGGGTGCTGATCGGAAACCGAAGGGAGAAATCATGATGAAGAAAGCGTGCCAGGCTGCGTTGTTGCTGAGTGCCTTCGCCGGCGCGATTCTCGCGCAGACCCCCGAGTGTCCCTGCCCCGTCCCACCGCCCGGGCCCCCGCCCCCGTGGACCGGAAGCGCCGAGTTTTCGTATCTCTCGACCAGTGGCAATTCCACGACCAGCTCCCTGGGCGGCGGCCTGCAGCTGTTCTACAAACCCCTTCCCTGGACGATCGGGCTCGACGTTCACTACCTGCATTCCTCCGCCGACCACGTCGAAACCTCGGAGCAGTTCAAGGGAGCGTTGAAAGGAACCCGCGATCTCACGGCCGAGATCGACGTCTACGCCCGGGGCTCGTACCTGCGCGATACGTTCGCCGGCCTGGACAGTCTGGTCTCGATCGACGGCGGCGCGGGCTACAAGCTCCTGAAGGGACCGGTGCACCTCCTGCGGGCCGAGGCCGGGTTCGGTTACAGCTGGGAGAACCAGGTGCCGACGGGGATCGACCGCAACTACGCCAACGCGCGATTTGGCCTGGGTTACAAGTGGGTTTTCTCGAAGACCGCCCAGTTCAGCAACGACTTCGGCGTCCTGCTGGATCTCGCCGACACGAACAACTGGATCATCAACGACACG
>JBDTXY010000439.1:0-2915 GCA_040005945.1 Acidobacteriota bacterium | reverse complement strand
CAATTTCCGAAACCGCATACGCGTCACTCGGGTACGCGTTCGACTACTGGAGGTAAGTCTTGCGCCGATGGATCATCGCCGGGATCGTCGCCGCCCTCGCATGGGGGCCCGGGGCAGCGGCACGCGGGGCGCAGCCGAAGATCACCCCCTCGCCCACGCCCACTCGAGAGAAGCCGGCGCAAGAGGTTGCGGAGCGGTGGCTGCCGACGGTAGATGCCGGACAGTACGGGGAGAGCTGGGATGCGGCGGCCGCGCTCTTCAAACAGACCGTGAATCGCGAGCAGTGGATCGATGCGCTCACGAAACGGCGTTCGCCTCTGGGGCAGGTCCAATCCCGCAAGCTCCGCGTCGCGCAGTACGTCACCGACATGCCCGGCGCCCCGTCGGGGGAATACGTGGTGATCGAATACGACACGGCCTTCTCAGCCGGCGGGGCCATGATCGAGAGGGTCACACCGATGAAAGATCCCGACGGGTCGTGGCGGGTGTCGGGCTACTTCGTCCTTCCGGCAAAGTGATCCGGCACTCCGAATCCGCTGCCCGGAAATAGCCCTTTCTTCAAGCCGTCCCGCAGGTATCGGATCCCCCGCAGGATCGCGTCTTCCAGCGCAATGCCCAGGGCCAGATTGGCCGCGATCGCCGAGGACAGGGTGCATCCGGTGCCGTGGGTGGCCCGCGTGCGAATGCGCGGCGCGCGAAACTCCGTGAAGAAGCGTCCGTCGAAGAGGAGATCCGTCACGTCCGCACCCCGGCCATGGCCTCCCTTGATCAGAACCGCGCGAGCCCCCTGGTCCGCGATTACACCCGCGGCCAGACGCCGGTCCGCGTCGCGGCGAATGCGAACGCCGGAAAGCGCCTCGGCTTCGGGAAGATTGGGCGTCACCAGGTCGCACAAGGGAAGCAGCTTCGTGCGCAGACTCGCCAGCCCCGACCGCGCGAGCAGCCGCGCGCCGGTCTTGGACACCATCACCGGATCCAGAACGACGTTCTTCGCTCGGTGGCGGCGGAGTCCGTCCGCGACGGCGCGAATGCGCGGCGCGTCGTAGAGCATCCCGATCTTGACCGCCTCCGGGTGGAGATCGGAGAACACGGCGTCGATCTGGCGCGACAGAAACCGCGTGGAGAACGGCTCGATCCCCGACACGCGGACCGTGTTCTGCGCCGTGCCGGCCGCCAGCACGGTCGCGCCGTAGACCCCGTGCGCCGCGAACGTCAGCAAATCGGCCTGGATTCCGGCTCCGCCCCCGGAGTCCGAGGTCGCGATCGAGACGGCGCACACGATGCGGCGCCGCCCCTTCGCGGACGTCTTGACCATAGAATCAGCATCTCATGGCCGCGCCCCTGACCATCACGCCCGAAGCGGCGGAGCGCCTGCACGGTGAGGCCGACTTCACGCGTTCGGTCCTCGTCGTCCGGCACCTGCTGGGTTGCGGCGGTGCGGGATTCCGCATCTCCGTCGAGGAAAACATTCCGGACGAAGGGCACCGGTTCGATGCCGCCGGCATTCCCGTCGTCATGGACGATTTCGCGTTTTCACGTCTCCAGGGAGCAATCCTGGAAGTGGATCCGGATCCGGGCGGAGAAGGCTACCGCCTCAACCATCCCGACGCGGTGATCACGACGTTCTGTTGACCGAGGCGGGCGCCGGCGGCGTCTTGCGGATCCCCAGGGCCTCGTTGACCAGGAACGCCGGGCCGACCATCAGGTGAACGAGGTTGCGAAAGAACGCCGGCGAGTTCTTCTCGTAGACGGCGTGCCCGATCGCCTGGAGTATCCAACCGATCGCGAACGCGGCCGCGCCGAGCTGCCAGCGGCCGGATACGCGCGCGGCGATGTCGAGGACACCGGCGGCCGACGCCACGGCCAGCGCCAGCGGCCAATCCAGCCAGACGTAGAAGAGGAACGCCGCGCCGATCAACGCTTCGGAGACCGTCCAGGGTCCTCGCAGCCGAACGGTTTGGAGCATCGACAGGAGCCCGAACACGATCAGCGCCATTCCGATCGCGTGACACGTCAGGTTTCTGCGGCTCCGGTGGCTCGAGCCGTAGTCCGCCAGCAGCGCATCGATCCGGCGCACGCGTCAAGCTTATCGGTTCCGGCGGATCCCTTTTCCGGCCAGGGCGGGGCGGGGATCCGAAAGGGGTCCCTCGCTGCGCTCGGGATGACGGGGCTATTGGATCCGCACCAGGAGCCGCCTCGGGCGCCCCTCCGGCTGAAAGCGCAGCTCGAGAAGCAGGTCGCGCGCGGGATCCGCGCTCTCCTCGGCTTTGGCCGCCGCATCCTTCTGCCGGCGGGCGACCAGGCCCTGCGTCTTCGACGGGCTCGCGTCGCGCACGCGGCCCGACGCCTCGACGACGACGATGAACTGCCTCCCGCGGAAAGGCGCGAGGCGCTGATCCGAAGGGGCGGCCGCGACGGTGGGAGGCTGGCCGCCGCCGTCGAGCGCTTCGATGGCCAGGTGAATCTTCTCCGCGTCGCTCTCTTCGACCGCGAGCGCCCCGCTGTCGCCCCCGGCTCGCTCGGCCACGGCCGCGTCGCGCTTAGCGAGGGTAGGCGGTGCCTGGGCCTCGGCGGCGGCCTGGGGCTTCTGCAGCGCCGGCGACTCGGCGTGTACGAGCGTGGCGGAATCGGCGCGGGTCTGGGCCGGCGCGCCGCCTCGCGCAAGCTCGTCGGTCGGCGCCTCGCGGGCCTTGGCCTCCGGAGCCGGGACGGCGTTCTTCGGCGCCGCCGCGGGCGCTTGTGACCGGGCGATCTCCTTCTCCGCTTCCCCCTGAACGACGTACGCCGAGATCGCCTTGCGCGGCGCGGCCGTGCGGGCCGGTTCCTGCCGGAAGAACAGCGTGGGCGCGATGATCGCGACCAGGAGCGCCGCTGTCAGCACGCCGGCTAAGCGGATGTCGATCCCAAACATGATG
>JBDTXY010000438.1:0-2923 GCA_040005945.1 Acidobacteriota bacterium | reverse complement strand
CCAGTGGCCGTTGACCCAGGCCGCCTTGGGACGCGGCGGAAGCTCCCACCGTCCGGGCGTCCAGACGTATGAGCTCCCTTCCCACCGATGGAATCCAGGAATCCAAACGTGGGTGGATCCGGGCGCCGTCACCTTCACTTCCGCGATCGGTGCGGGGGGCCTGACCTTCACGTAGACCGGATCCGCCGAGGCCGGCGCGGCCCAAAGCGAACCAGCGAGCACGCTCGCCGCAAGCAAGGAGTTCCAAAAGGCTTTCTTCATCGATGCTCCTCCAAACGTAAAACTCTTTCTTCCAATTTCTTAGACGAGCTTCGCGACCAAGAGTTGTCTCCGTGGGCTTCATGCTAGCAACTTGCCTGCCAAATCGACCACTACCTGCCCGCGGTTATGATCCCCAGCCGTGCCACGCAAGAAGAAGTCTGAGGCGAAATCGCGCGGCCTCAGTCCCGTCGAAGTGGCCTCCCACGCGGTCTCTGCGGAGGTCCGGGCGTTGCGCGAAGCGGTCTTGGAAGACGGGGGCTCCGTCCTCGCGGTGTTTCGCGATCCGCTGGGCGGGCATTGGCAGATCCTGGCCGCTCTGCCGATCGATCGCGTCGAGCCCACTCCCTTCCAGCGCGACCTCTCGGAATCGCACGTCAAGCGCTTGACCGCCGTCATCGATGCTTTGGATCGCTTCCTGGATCCGATCGTGGCGGTGCGCAGTCCCGACGGGCGCTATTGGACCCCCAACGGCAACCACCGACTCGCGGCGATGCGAGGCCTCGGGGGGAAGTCGATCATCGCGCTGGTCCTGGCCGAGCCTGAAGTCGCCTACAAGATCCTGGCGCTCAACACGGAAAAGGCGCACAACCTGCGCGAGAAGTCGCTCGAGGTCATCCGGATGGCGCGCGATCTCGCAAGCCGGGGCCGGGCCACGGAGAAGGATTACGCGCTGGAGTTCGAAGAAGCCGCGTTCCTGACCCTGGGGGCCGGCTACGAGAGCAACGGCCGCTTCGCCGGCGGCGCCTACCACCCCGTGCTCAAACGGATCGATGCCTTTCTGAGTCAACCGCTGACGAAGGCGCTGGAAGAGCGCGGCCGGCGCGCCGGCAAGCTGCTCAAGCTCGATGAGGCCGTGGTCGCCGCGATGCAGGCGCTCAAGGAGCGGGGGTTCGAGAGTCCCTACCTACGGCCGTTCGTGGTCGCGCGGATCAACCCCATCCGTTTTCAACGCGGCGCGAAGGCCGAGTTCGACGAGACGCTGGAGAAGATGTTGTCGTCCGCCGCCAAATTCCAGGCGGGCTCCATCAAGCCCGAGCAGCTCGCGAGGGCTGGCGGAGCGCCCGAGGAATAGTCGCCGACCAGAGGAGGTCCCATGCGTACCCGAACCGCCTTGACCCTGGCTGCTTCCGGCGCCGCCCTCCTGGCTCCGCTGTGTCGGGGCGCCGAGCCTGCGCCTCCGAGCCTCGCCACCGCCCATGTCGTGGATCTGACCTACGCCTTCGACGAGAAGACGATCTATTGGCCCACGTCCCCGTCGGTCTTCGAGCTCAAGTCGCTGGCGCGCGGCACGGTTCCCGGCGGATGGTTCTATTCCGCCAACGCGTTTTGCACTCCCGAGCACGGCGGCACGCACATGGACGCTCCGATCCACTTCTCGGAGCGAGGGCGGACCGCCGATCAGGTCCCGCCGCGGCAGTTGATCGCGCCCGCCGCGGTCATCGACGTGCGCCGCCAGGCGGCGGCCGATCCGGATTACCGGCTCAAACCCTCGGACGTCTCGGATTGGGAGAAGCGCCACGGGCCGATCGCGCCCGGAACGATCGTGCTCCTCCGAACCGGGTGGGGCTCCCGATGGCCCGACCGAAAGGCCTACCTCGGCGACGACACACCCGGCGACGCCTCGAAGCTCCATTTCCCATCGTTCGGGGCGGACGCCGCGCAATTGCTGGTTGTCGACCGCAAGGTGGGAGCGCTGGGCGTGGACACGGCGTCCATCGATCCCGGCGCGTCGCAGGACTTCCCGGTGCACCGCCTGGCCAACGGCGCCAACGTCCCGGGCCTGGAAAACATCGCGAACCTGGAACAGGTGCCGGAGTCCGGCGCGTGGATCATCGCTCTGCCGATGAAGATCGCCGGCGGATCCGGCGGTCCAGTGCGCATCGTCGCGCTCGTGCCCTGACGCGCCAGCGCCGCTCGGCGCGTTCGCTGTGAAATACTCGCGCGGTGCCGGCGGATCCGCATCCCTTCGGTCTGCACCGGTCTCTGGATCCGCCGGGTGTTCTGCCGCAGACCGCGCGGCGCCTGGACGCGACCCCGCGGGCGCTGGACAACGAGATCTCCATCGACGTCGAGGCCCTGTCGATCGACTCGGCCTCATTCCGGCAGCTGCGAGAGGCCGAGGGCGCGACCGGAGAATCGATCGGCGACCAGATCGGGCGGATCGTGCGCGAACGCGGCAAGATGCAGAACCCCGTCACGGGCTCGGGCGGCATGCTGATGGGCAGGGTCGCTCAGGTCGGTCCGCGCCACCCCGATGCGGGAACTCTCCCGCCCTCGACACGCATCGCATCCCTGGTCTCGCTGTCCGCCACGCCCTTGCTGCTGGAGTCCGTCGGCGCCATTCACGCGACGACCGAGCGCGTGGAGGTCCGGGGCACGGCCATCCTCTTCGCGCGTACGCTCTACGCCCGGCTTCCGCCGGATTTTCCGGAGGCCGAGGCCCTCGCCGCCTTCGACGTGGCGGGCGCGCCCGCGGCGGTCCTGCGCCACGCCCGGCCGGGCCAGAGCGTCCTGGTGATCGGCACGGGTAAGGCGGGCCTGTTGTGCCTGGCGGCCGCCCGCGATGCGGTGGGACCCACGGGCCGGGTGCTCGCCGTCGAGCCGTCCGCGCCGGCGGCCGCTCGGGCGCGGGCGCTTCCCTTCGCCGACGCCGTGTACACGG
>JBDTXY010000437.1:0-2931 GCA_040005945.1 Acidobacteriota bacterium | reverse complement strand
CGGTCCCCTTCGACGACGGCGTAAAAGCTGGCGACGTCCCCGGTGCCTCCGAGAACCGGCGCGATATCGCCATCGTTGATCTGGAGAGCCTGTCGGGGACCCAGGAACTTCGCGATCTGACCCAGCGCAACGCCAGCGGGATCGAAAAGGGACACTTGGACGTCCTGGGGCTCGTCGCCCGGGTTGTAGAGGCCGATGTTTGTCCGCGATCCCCGGGTGAGATCCGCGGAATGGGACAGAGACGTGAGAGCGCTTCGCGGGTAGGCTTGCTCGGGTCTCAGCCCGGGCACGAACATGCCCAGAGTGGGCGCCGGCCGCTCGGGTGTGTACAGCCGGCTCGTGACGACGATCGGCTCGGTGCTGTCGAATTCGACGGCGCCGCCGGTCTCCGGGGTCGCGAACAGCCCGGCGACGATGTCGTCCAGGGGCGCGGTGGAACGGGGCGGTATGGTCAGCGTCCGTACCGGATTGCACCCTCCGTTGAAGCAGCGGTAGGTCGCGGTCACCTCCGCCGGCTGTGTGGACGACGTGTTGAAGACCGACACATCCGAGTGGAAATACGTGGGTGGAATTCCGTGGAGCGACGCCGCGGCCGGGAGTGTGACCCGATTCGAAGTCTCGAACGCGGAAACACTGATCGCCGCCGCGTAGAGATGACGCCCGGTCGGGTCAATCGCCAGACCCGGCCCGCGGAAGGATTGCTGCTCCAACACCAGGCCGTTCATCATCGGACCCCATCCGGCGCCACCGGTTCGAGTCTGGAAGACTCCCTGCGTCGTGCTCGCGTAGGCCACGGACGGATTCGTCGGATCGACCAAAATCGGGGGCGACACGAACGATGTCAGTCCGAAACCGGCATCGATCCATGACCCTCCGGCGATGGATCTCTCGAGGCGGCCGAGCGGGTATGCCCAGACGGAGGACGAGTCAACCGCGAGCGCGGTGACCGCGGATCCGTCGAAGGCCGCCAGAGCCCAGGAGGCGCCCGCGTCCGTGCTCTGAAAGAGCCCGTCCTGCGTTGCTGCCCAGACGATCCCCGCGCGTTCCGGATCGGTACGCACCTCATAAACGTAAGGCTTGGGCGAGCCCGACACGGACCAGGCGGCGCCGTGGTTGGTCGATTTAAGGACGCCCGCGGAAGTCCCCAGATAGAAGACTCCCCGCGTTTGGGCGTCCGCCGCGATCGAGTTCACGCTGAGAGGTGGCGCCGGCAATCCTGCCGTCACCGCCTGCCACGTCGAGCCCGCGTCGCCGCTGCGCATGAGGACGGCGGTCCCGGCCGCGCCGAGGACGACCTGCGAGTCCTGCGGATCGACCAGAAGATCGGAGATCGACGCGTAGGGATCGTTCGTCAAGTGCTCCGACCAGCTCTGGCCGGCATCGGTCGACTTTGCGACCTCGCCCTGCCCGCCGGCATAGACGGTTGAGGGGTTCGAAGGATCGACCGCCGCGGAAACCATGCGGACCGCGTGAATCCCGGCGACGCGTGGAGCCCAGGTGACTCCCCCGTCCGTGCTCTTGATTACGCCGTCGCCCCAGATGTAGAGCGTCGTCGGGGTCGCCGGATCGACCGCGAGAAATCCCGGCCCGCGCGCCGGATCCACCAATTCCCAAGTCGCTGCGGCGTCCGTGCTCCGAAACAGCCCCGCCGACGTGGCGGCGTAGACCACCGACGCGTTGGTTGGATCGACGGACACGTAGGCGAGCGCATCCGCGGGAAGGCCAACCTTGGCCGTCTGCCAGCTCGCCGCTCCGTCGCTGCTCTTGAGAATCCCATCGTAACTTCCCGCGTAGACCGCTCCTGACGCGCTCACGGCGAGATTCAAGACACGGGACGGAGGCGTCGCCCCGGCTTTCCACGGATAGGCGCCGCCGTTCGCGCTGGCGTAGATGAGCGTGTCCGGGTATTTGAAGATCGCGGCGTAGAGCTTGGAAGGCTCCGCGGGATCGACCGCCAGCGAAACAAAGCCGGGTCCAACGCCCGGAAAGTCGCTTGGCCCGGATACCTCTAGCCCCTCCGCCCAAGTCGCGCCGCCATCGGAGCTCTTCATGACGCCAGCGTGGGATGCTCCAAGTTGAATGTCGGTGTGTGCGTTGAATCCCGCGAAAACGATGTCGGGATTCGAAGGATCGACGGCCAGCTGAGCGATCGCGCTCGCGAACGTCACGTCAAAGCTGGGCCCAAAGATAGGGGCGATCGGCGTCCAATGGGCTCCCCCATCCACGCTCTTGAACCGGTCCGTGTACAGCACATTGGGATTCGACTGGCTGATCGCCAGTGCGTGGGCGCCGAGGACCGGCAGCGGCACCCACGTCGCGCCGGCGTCCGTGCTCTTGTAGACGCTCCCGCCGGCATTGGCGTAAAGGGTGGACGGATGCTGGGCGTCGATGACGAATACGCTCACAGACCCGCCTTCGGGACCGTTGCTGGTCCAGCGATTGACGCCCGCGGACATGTCCCGACACGGGAGAGCAAGCAGGGCCAGCGCCAGGATCCAGCGACGGTGCATCAGCATGCCGAGTATACGTACGAGAAAAAGCCGGCGTCGGGGAACCAGGCGCCCGGTTGGCTATCGCTGCGGAGGGATCCGAGGCGTGGGACGAAGCGGCAGGTCGAACACCCCGGCGTCGGTGCCAGCATGCAGAAACGCGCCAGACGCATCGATCGCGAGGGCCCTCACGGCCAGACCCGAGAGACCTCGGTTCATGGGCCCCCAGCTCTCACCGCCATCGGAGCTGCGGAACACGCCTTCCGACGTTCCGGCGAAGACGGTGTCCGGCGCCCGCGGATCGAGGACCAGGGCCACGGCGATCTGAGCCAGGCCGGTTCGAGCCCAGCTCGCGCCGCCGTCCATGCTGCGAAAGACCCCGGAGCGGGTTCCGGCGTAAAGGACGTCGCCGGTGCGGGCGACCGCGAGCGCGCGGACGTCG
>JBDTXY010000436.1:0-2941 GCA_040005945.1 Acidobacteriota bacterium | reverse complement strand
CCGTATAGGTTTCCGTCCGTGCCCTGGATCAGCCCCGCTATGGGGTACTGTGCCACCGCCGTCGCGGCGAAGAGGCCGCTCGCGACAATCGTCAGAACGGCCCTGCCTCCGAAGGAGCGAGCGAAGCCTCGGTGAGCAACCCGTGTGAGCCCCGCTGCGACTACGCTGACCAGCCAAGCCAGCGAACGTCGGCACCTGAGTGAAAATAGCCGACCGGACACGCGCAGGTCGGTCGGGCCGTGACCTACGACCAGAAGTCGGCCAGACGGCCAATGACTCGTGGAAGCCATCGCCGATACCTCCTGTGTCTCTGATTCGCTCGGGATCGGTTCGGTAGGCAGAACAGGGACGTGTCTGCCGGATCCGTTCGGACGACTGCCGGTCCACGCGTTCGCGCCGGCTTGCAGAAGCGCGGGCGCTGCCAGCGCCACGGAGGGGATCACCCACCGACGAAGACTGAGCGGCTTGAGCATATTCGTCTCCCTCCAACAGACGGAGCCGCTGGGCCCCGCGTTTCGCTAATATGTTGCTTCGGGAAGCTGGAGTCTTAATCGCTGAATCCGGTTTCTCTAGGAATTTCATCAGGCTTGAGCGGATGCGCCTACATTGCGGAAATAGTCTTCTCGACTTCGGCACCCGGGAGATTCTCCTCGGGCTGCGCGTCCGCCGCTGGCGCTCGAATACCCGATTACGGTGGGGCCCGTGATCCCCTCGCTGAGAACAGGCTGCAGGCTGGCCGGGAGGCGCTCTCAGAACCTGCAGAACAGGGCTGTAACACGTCCTCCAGCGAGGCGGCCAGTCCCCTCGCTGAGAACACGGGCGACACGGGCGAGCGTGCCGATATATCGGCGGGAGAACGGACCTACCGCTGCCAGCGGTGGCCGTTCCTGGCGATTGGGGATCTGGTGAAGTTTAGCCGGGGGCTGTTCGTTGCCACCTCGGAGAAGCAGATAGAGGTGATCGAGGGCTCATCCGACTTCGGAGTGGCCGTCTTCCGCGTGGAGCCGTAGACGTCACAGAGCACCGCCCACCGTCGGAGATCTTCGGGGAACGCCTACTTTCGCCTTCCGACGGCTTGGCGGCTCGCTTGTTCTCCCATCTCTTGGGCGATGCGCTCGCCGGGTCCGAGACCGCGGCTTATGGGCCGGGCGTCACCTGCTGTGAGTTGAGGGAGTTGTCCGGATTGAAGAGCCAGAGCGCGCCGCTTCCGTCCGCGGCACTCCAGAGCACGCGTGTCAGGCCGTCGGAAGACGCGGCGATTCGACGAGCCTCCAGACCCGCGCTGCTGTAGGCCTTCTCGTCGGTCAGCCGTCCCTGCGCATCGACGCTCCAGATCGCCATCCGCCCGTCGGGGTTCGTCCACAGGATCCGGGGCAGCCCGTCGCTCGCTACGGCCAGATCCTCGACCGTCCATCCCGGGATCGCGGCCCAGCGAAAGGCCGCGTCGGCCTCTCCCGCCTTCGAGCGCGAGACTCCGGCCGTGCCGTCCGTGCGTCGCCACAGCACCCACGTCGCGCCGTCGGGGCCGTCGGCGATTGCCCGCGTCGACCAGCCGGCGTACGGCCCAGACCTTTGACCCGGCGTCGCCAGACCGGATGAGTCCACGCTCTGGATGAAGGTCTCACCTATCGCGCTCGTCCACAACACGTGGGCTTGCCCGTCGACACCCACCGAGACATCGATTGCCGTCCAGAGAGGCTCCGCTACAAAACGGAAAGCAGCCTGGCTGCCTGAGGGCCCGACGATCTCCAGGCCGACCCGCCCATCCCCGTTCTGCCAGAGGACGCGGGAAAGCCCATCCGCGCCGTCTGAGATCGCCGTAGCGGTCCACCCGGAGAAAGGCCCTTCGAATGGAGTGCTCGTCCAGTTACCGGACTCGTCGAGCGTGCGCACCGAAAGCCGGCCGGCGCCCCAGAAGAGGACCCGGTTCTGGCCGGCGGCCCCGGAAGACACATCCAGGGCTCCCTCGCCGATCTCCAAGTCGAACGCTCGGCCCCAGGTCGCCGCGTGGAGGAACCGACCGCTCGCGTCGAGCGCCAGAGCGCGAGTTCTGAGGCCGATGAGTTGTTGACCGAATGGAACCCAGGTCGCGCCGGCGTCTCGAGTCTGGTAGACCCCGCCGTCGGTGCCGGCGTACAGGGTGCTGGGGTTGTGGGGATCAATGACGAGACTGTTGACGGCGCCGTACGCCGACAGGCCGGCCGGCGACCAGGTGATCCCACCGTCCCCGGAGCGGAACACAGCGCCAGCGAACGCACCATAACCGCCACGACGGCCAAAGACAAGGTACGCGGTCCCTGCGAAGAGCGTGGAAGAGTTGGCGGGATCGATTGCGATTGTTTTCACCGGACCGTTGATATCGGACAGATCGGCCCAGGTCGCGCCGCCGTCCGTGCTCTTGCTGAAAAAGGGCTCGAGAGCCCCTGCGTAGATGGTGGCGTCATTCTTCGGATCGGTCACGAGTGCGGCGATCCTCTCCGCGCCGTCCGGGCTGCCTTTCAAATAGTTGGGCTGCCCCCACTGATCACCACCGTCCACGCTTCTATAAACGCCTCCGGAGGGCGTTCCCGCATACAGCGTGGAGGGACTCGTGGTGCTTGCGGCCAGCGCCGAGACGGCGTCGTTGATTGGCGTTTGATTCCAAGTCACGCCACGGTCCCCGCTCTTCAAGACCTCAGAACGGTTGGCGCCCAGGTACACCGTCGAGGGGGACGTCGGACTTACGAGAAGTGACTCGATGGAGTTGAACGAGCCGACCCGGGTCCAGCTGCGCCCGCCGTCGTCGCTGCGATAGAGGTCCCCATCATAGCCGGCGGCGTACACGACGTGCGGATTAAACGGGTCCGTGGCAACAATTTGCCCGTACAACGTCAGGCCCTTCGTCCACGTGTTCACGCCGGCCCGCAAGAGCGCGGGCGCGACGAGGAAGATCCACGCGATC
>JBDTXY010000435.1:0-2951 GCA_040005945.1 Acidobacteriota bacterium | reverse complement strand
ACGTGAACCTGGAGATCAACCTGATCACGCCCATCGCCATGGAGAAGGGCCTGCGATTCGCCATCCGCGAGGGCGGCCGCACCGTCGGAGCGGGAACCATCGTCGAGATCCTGGAGTAGGCACTGTGAAGATGTTGACCATGGGATGTTGCGAAGGGGCCGTTGACCCTCGTCCGGCCGCGTCGAGCGGCCGCGGAAAGTGATCGGACGCTAAAAATGCCGAAGAATGAAAAAATTAGGATCCGCCTCAAGGCGTTCGACTACCGGATCCTGGACCAGTCGGCGAGCGAGATCGTCGACACGGCCCGGCGCACCGGAGCCAAAGTCGCCGGTCCGATCCCTCTGCCGACGTCGATCTCGCGGTACACGGTCAACCGGTCGCCGCACGTCGACAAGAAGTCGCGGGAACAGTTCGAGATGCGGACCCACAAGCGCCTGCTCGACATCCTGGAACCGACCTCGCAGACCGTGGACGCCCTCATGAAGCTGGAGCTGCCGGTGGGCGTGGACGTCGAAATCAAGGCCTTCGGAAAGTAGGGCGCGAGACATGGCCGTACACGGAATCATCGGGAAGAAAGTGGGGATGACCCAGATCTTCAAGGACGACGGAACCGTCGTGCCGGTGACGGTCGTCCAGGCCGGGCCGTGCCTGGTCGTGCAGAAGAAGACGGCGGACAAGGACGGGTACGACGCCCTCCAGATCGGGCTGGTCGGATCGCGTCCGGACCGGCGCGCCAACAAGGCCGCCAAGGGACGCTTCGAAAAGGCGGGTGTCGCTCCCATGCGCACGCTGATGGAAGTGCGCGCCGACGCCGGCGACGAGTTGAAGCCGGGCGACAAGATCCTCTGCGACACGTTTCACGAGCAGGATCACGTGGACGTCATCGGGACGTCCAAGGGCAAGGGCTTCATGGGTGTGGTCGCGCGGCACGGCTTTCGCGGCGGCGCCGCGACCCACGGCTCCATGTTCCATCGCGCGCCCGGATCCATCGGGCCCTCGGCCTTTCCCTCGCGCGTCTACCCCGGCACGCGTTCCTCGGGGCGATTGGGCGGGCGGCAGTCGACGACCAAGAACCTGATCGTCGTGCGCGTGGACGCCGAGAAGAACCTGATCTATTTGAGCGGCCCCGTGCCGGGAGCCCGGCACTCCATCATCAAGATCGTCCGCTCGAGCTTCGGCAAGAAGGCTTAACCGCGTGGCCAAGATCACCGTTTGGAACTGGAAGAAGGAGTCGGTCGGGGAAGTCTCCGTTCCCGCCGGTGTCCTGGATTACCCGTACCGCAAGCACCTGGTGTGGGAGGTCGTGAAGGCCTACCTGGCGGGGCAGCGCGCGGGCACCCACAAGACGAAGGTGCGCTCCGAGGTCTCCGGCTCCGGCAAGAAGCCCTTCAAGCAGAAGGGCACCGGCCGCGCGCGCCAGGGCGGCGGCCGGCCGCCGATCCATCGCCATGGCGGCATTTCCCACGGACCCAAGCCCCGCTCGTACGCCCAGGGCGTCTCGGTGCAGGAAAAGAAGAACGCGCTCAAGGCCGTCCTGTCCCGCCGCTTCGCCGAGGAGCGGATCCTGGTCGTGGACCGGATGGAGCTCGAAGGATTCAAGACCCGCGACCTCAAGGCCGCCATCGGCGCGCTGGGCGTCGAGGGCAAGGCCCTCTTCGTGGACACGGACTCGCGCGACAACGAGAATTTCTCCCGCGCGTCCCGCAACGTGAAGGCCTGGAAGCTGGTCGATTCGCTGGCGGTCAACGCCTATGACGTGCTCGCCCACGGGACCGTGGTGCTCTCCAAGAGCGCCTTCTCGCGGGTGGTCAAGAATCTGGGAGGCGAGTGATGTTGCCTCAGGAGCTCATCCGCAGGCCGCTGATCACCGAAAAGGCGACCCGCTTGAAGGAAGGATCCAACACGATCTGCTTCGAGGTCGCGCGGACGGCCAACAAGATCGAGGTCCGCCGCGCCGTCGAGAAGCTCTTCGGGGTCAAGGTCCTCGACGTGCGCGTCGCCAACCGCCAGGGTAAGTGGAAGCGCATGGGCCGCTTTCTGGGACAGCGCAAGGCCTGGAAGAAGGCTTACGTGCGCCTGGCGCCGGATCAGACGATCGAGTTTTTCGAGGGCGTGTAGTAATGGCCGTAAAAAAGTTCAAACCGACCTCCCCGGGAGTGCGCTTCCAGACCAAGCTGGACTTCGCCGAGATTTCTCCGGTCCGGCCGGAGAAGCGGCTGACCACCGGCATGCGCTCGACCGGCGGCCGCAACAACTCGGGTCGCGTGACCTCCCGCTTCATGGGCGGCGGGCACAAGCGCCTCTATCGGATCATCGACTTCCGGCGGGACAAGCAAGACATCCCGGCGCGCGTCGCGACGATCGAGTACGACCCGAACCGCACGGCGCGCATCGCCCTGCTGCACTACGCGGACGGCGAGAAGCGCTACATCCTGGCGCCCAACGGCCTCGAGGTCGGCGCCAAGGTGGTCTCGGGACCGGCGGCCGACATCCTTCCGGGCAACGCGCTGCCGCTCAAGGCGATCCCGCTCGGCACGACGATCCACAACATCGAGATGACGCGGGGCAAGGGAGGCCAGCTGGTCCGCTCCGCGGGCGCGTCGGCGCAGTTGATGGCCAAGGAAGGCAGCTACGCGCAGGTCCGGCTGCCGTCGGGCGAGGTCCGCGAGGTGCACATCGAGTGCTACGCGACGATCGGGCAAGTCGGCAACATCGAGCACGAGAACGTTTCGATCGGCAAGGCCGGCCGGAACCGCTGGCTGGGTTGGCGGCCGCACAACCGCGGCGTCTCGATGAACCCGGTCGATCACCCGATGGGCGGCGGCGAAGGCAAGACCTCGGGCGGCCGTCATCCGACGTCCCCCTGGGGCTGGAAGACGAAGGGCATGAAAACCCGTAACAACAAGCGGACCGACGGATTCATCGTCCGGCGCCGCAAGTCGAAGGCATAA
>JBDTXY010000434.1:0-2957 GCA_040005945.1 Acidobacteriota bacterium | reverse complement strand
GCGGTCCTCGACCTCCGAAGAGCAGTCCGGGCAGCGGATCAAGTGAGGCGGATTCTAAGTCTCGATGCATTCGAGAGCGGCCACATATACTCGGCACGCAAAATCGTCCCATCCTGGAAATGCAGCAGGAGGAACATCGTGAAGATGGTTCCGCGAAAACCGGCTGTCGGCCTCGCACTCCTGGCTTGCGTCATCAATCTGGCGACCGCGTCGGGCTTGGGAGCGTCCCCGCCGCCCACGCCCAGACCGAACGAGCAAGCTCCCGGTCGGGCGCGGCGGCCGCGGCAGTCAACGACGCCGCCTCCTGCCACTCCCACGCCCGCGGCAGTCGCCGCGCCCACGACCGTCGCCGTCCCCGCACCCGCTCCCGTGACGGCGATCAGCCAGCCCAGGGCCTATGCGCCGCTCTCCGGGAAAGCGACCGACGTCGGCGTCGGCGCGGACGGAACGATGTGGATGCTCGGGACGGACGCCGGACCCGGCGGGTTCAACATCTACCGCCGCTCCGGTGGGAACTGGCAGCAGATTCCGGGGTCGGCGACACGGATCGCGGTCGACCCGAAAGGGGCGGCGTGGGTCGTCAACAACACCGGGAACATTTTTCGCTGGAACGGGACCGCGTTTGACACGATGTCCGGATCCGCGATCGACGTCGGGATCGGCGCGGACGGGACGGTGTGGATCCTCGGCACGGACGACGCGGCCAAGCGCTGGACTGGGAGCGCGTGGACGTCCATCGGCGGCGGAGCGAAGTCGATCGCGGTCGGGCCCGACGGGAATCCCTGGGTCGTGAACGGCGCGGGCGATATCTGGCGCCACGACGGAAAGGCCTGGATCGCGCTCTCCGGACATGCCGCGGACATCGCCGTCGATGCCGCGGGCTCGGTGTTCGTCGTCGGCGGACCGGCGGCGCCGGGAGGCTTGACCGTGCAGCAGCTGGCCGGGACGACCTGGACCGCCGACGGGAGCGTCGGCGGGGTGCGGATCGCCGCCGGTCCCAAAGGGATGGTGATCGTCGCGCAGGACGCCGCCGCGGGATCCGCGCTCCAGGCGAGGTTGCAGGAGGGGACCGTCCTCGCGCTGCCGCCGCCGAGCTTGATGGTGGTCGCGCCGCCGAGCCCCTCGCCAGTTCCCGCGCCCGCTCCGCCGCCGCCGACTCCGATCCTGATTCAGGGCACCATCTCGATGACGGTGCCGCTGAACATCAACCCGGCAGTCACCCCCAATGTGCCCGCCGGGGGAGGCAGCGTGACCTCCGGCAGTCTGGTTGTCGGCTCGAGTGTCCCGGGTGTTCCCACCGGCAGCGCGCCGCTCATCGTTTCCGGGCAGTACAAGACGCAGGTCATCCCGGGATCCCTCGCGTGCAGCGACGGCGGGGACGTCAACAGCACGCGGTGCGGCCTCGTCCCGGCGACCGATCTCGGGACGTTCACGCCCAAAGCGCCGGGTGACTGCCCCTCCGGATCGTTCTACGACTCTTTCTTCGGTGGGAGCTGCTGGACCTGCGGCGACTGGGATCGAACCGCGAAGCCGATCGACACCGAGGAGGCGTGCTCCGGCAAGGTGTACGTGAAGGCGATCTCCCGCGGGAACGCGGCGGTCGCCTGGAACTGCCCGAGCGATGCGTTCTGGGACGGCTGGAACGGCGGGACCTGCTGGAAGTGCCCGGATGGCTACGCGAGGTCCGTCTCGCCCATCAACGGCGATTGGGGATGCTTCCGGCAGGCGGACAAGGTCGCGGAGTTCAAGAAGAACCTGGGCTGCTCGCAGCAGACGGAGTGGTCGCTCGGCAAGCCCAAACCGTTTCCGGACCTGGGTCTGAACAAGTGCTTCGCCTGTCCGACCCTGGACGAGAACACGGGAGAGGTCCTCATCACGCAGCGATCGATCAACGCCGCCGACTCGGCGCAGGCGTGCCGGATTCAGTTCCGGTGGAAGCCCGCCGGCGTCAAGACCCTGCGGGTCGCCTCCTCCGAGGGGCCGGGCGTCCTTCCCGGGGCGGCAGAAATCGTCGGCGACATCCTCCGGGACCCCGGACAAATCTCCGATTTCTTCCGCTACCGCGCGACGGAAGAAGGGGTCCAGCCGGCGGCCTTGAACGCCTTCCTCGAGAGGCACTGGGCGGAGCTCGCGGCGAACCCCAACGAGAACGAAACGATCAAGGCGATGCTGTTCGAGCGGGTGCTCCGGGCCCTGGACAAACCGAAGGACCAGCGGACCGCGGCCGAGCAGAGGCTTCTCGAGGCATTTCGCGAGCAGACCCAGGCCCGGCAGGTATCCGTCGCGCAGGACGCGCTCGACATGTACCACTCCTGGAAGGCGAGCGTGGAGCAGGCGCGGGCGAGACGGGCCAGCAACGTGGGTGACCTGCTGTATTACGGAACCGTCCCCCCGGACTTCGACGTGGCCGCCCAGACAGGCGCCGTCCTGGGGACCGTCGGCCTGGGCGGCGTGGCCTTCACCAGCAGCTATGCCACCTACGTCGCCAACCTGAGTACGCGAGCGGTCTTCCAGGGTGGCCAGAAGCTCTACAACTCGTTGAACGGCTTCTCCAAGGCCACCCAGGCGGTCCGCGCCATGATCCGCGCCGGCTCGATGGCCGACGACGTCGCCCAGGGCGCACGGGCCCTGGTCACGGGCGCCCGCGCCGCGATCACCGGGTTTTCCGCGGCGGCGGCGGGAGCGACGGTCATCCTCATCGTGGGAGGGATCCTGGCGGACATCGCGATCGAGCAGTTCGTGGACATCGTGACGGCGGAGGACAAGTTGAACGGCAAGCTCACCGCCGCCCAGACTCCGGTCGTCCTCGAGGACATCTCCAACCGAGCTAACGGGGCGGCCCAGCTGGCCTATCTCTGGGCGGGAATGCTGGACACCGCGACGGGTCAGGCCGATTCGCGCCTCGTCCCGCTGGCGCAGGCGGCCGCGGCCGCCGCCAGGGCATCGGGTTACGCGGG
>JBDTXY010000433.1:0-2968 GCA_040005945.1 Acidobacteriota bacterium | reverse complement strand
CCGACGAGCCGTTGCACGGCAACGTGGCTGCGCCGGGTCTTAAGGCCGCCTATGAGTTCGTGCGCGCACGCGATCCGAACCATCCGCTCGTGATCATTCAGGCGCCGGAGGCGCGGGATGGACCGTTGACGGCTGCGGCTCTTCAGGCTTACGCGCCGGCCGCCGACATCCACGGTGTCGATATCTACCCGATCTCCCATCCTCCGGGCCTGCATGCCGGGCCGCCGAACACGGACATCAGTGTGGTCGGCGACGTGACCGAGCTTGTCGTTCAGGCCGCGCCAGGAAAGGAGCACTGGACAACCCTGCAGATCGCCTGGAGCGGCGTGCTGCCACCGAAGCATGTTCCGATCTTCCCGAATCTGCATCAGGAGCGCTTCATGGCCTATCAGGCGATCGTCGCGGGAGCACGCGGGCTCGTCTTCTTCGGCGGCGACATCAGCAAGGTGATGAGTCCCCGGGACGCGTCCAGCGGATGGAACTGGACGTTCTGGCACACCGTGCTCAAACATCTGGTGCAGGAGTTGAACTCAACCGCGGTCGGCCCGGCCCTGGTCGCGCCACCGGCCTCCGTCACGGTGACTGCGAACGCTGCCGACATCAGCCTGAGCGCACGTGAAGCCGGCGGCTTCCTCTATCTGATCGCCGTCCGCCGCAGGCCGACGAGGAGCGGCCCGGTGCGCTTCTCGGGACTGCCGGCCGGGATCAAGTACGGGCAGGCGCTGTTCGAGTACGACCACGAGAACTTCCGCACCGTCACCCTCTCCCGCGGCGCCTTCACCGACCCGTTCAGCCCGCACGACGCCCGCGTCTACCGCTTCCGGCTGCCGATCTGAGGCATCTCGTTCAGTGGCCGCAGCGAGAACTGTTGCGCCCTATCCCTGGCCGATCAAGCCGTTCAACGAACAGCACCCGGTGCGCGGATTCCTCTGCGACCCGCGCATCGCGGCCGGCGGCCGAACCTTCCACTTCGGCGTCGATATCGCGGCATCGGGCGGCACGCCCGTCTACGCCGTCGCGCCCGGGACTGTCTCCTTCGGCTCGCCCGGCGACGTCGCCGAGAACGGGGGCATCGTCGTCGTGCAGGCGGACCGGCGCAACTTCGGCTACTGGCACGTCGCGCCCGCTGTCCAGTCTGGCGCGCATGTGCCGCTGCACGGATTGATCGGACACATCGCCGTCGAGCCGGAGGACTGGGGCCACGTCCACTTCGCAGAATCCACACACGGGCCTGAAGGCATCACCTACTGGAATCCGCTCCGCGCGCAGGCGCTGACCCCGTTCTTCGACTATGGGCCGCCGGTGATCGACGCGATCGTCACCTCGCGCCCCGGCGTGCTTCAGGGGCTGGTCGACTTTTCGGTCAAGGCGCACGACAACACGCCGATCGCGGTCACGCAGCCGGACCCGCCGGGCTGGCAAGCGATGCCGGTCGCCCCGGCGCTGATCCGTTGGCGGCTGCTGCGCGAGGCGCAGCCGGTCCTGCCCTGGCAGGTCGCGGTCGACCATCGCAACTCGTTTCACCCCAACGTCCAGGGCAGCCCGCCCTCCGACGTCAACTTCGACTCGATCTACGCGCCCGATACGACGCAGAACACCCCGAACATGCCGGGGCTCTTCCATTTCTGGCTCAAGCGAGGCTTCGAGACCAGCCGCTACCCGGACGACGACTACTTGCTCGAGGTTGAAGCCAGCGACGTCCGTGGCAACGCGCGTACCGGAAACCTTGCCGTCCGGTTCGCGAACGCCAATGTTTGAGGAGAAGTAGGTGCCGGGCGCGGAACAGCTCGTGCCATCGCGACTCGACATCCTGGACGCGGCGCGTTCTACAGCTACGAGGAATACGTAGAGGCGCGACTCGCGCACCCGTTTTACGCGCCGTCCGGAATAATCGTGGCCCTCGATGAGCATGAGTGGGTAGGAATGTCAGCGATCTCGGACTGGCACTCGAAGGGTTTCCATGTTCAACGAGATGACGGGCGTTCGAGGAAGCCATCGCGGACGAGAGATCGCTATCGCGATGAAATTCTTGCCCTCCGATTTGCGCAGTCCACCGGAGCACGGTGCCTCTAGTCGATCTCGATGACGACGGCGAAGACGAGGTCGCGTTTTTCTGCCCGGCGTGTGCGGCGCGGGAGTTCGGCGAGCGACTGCCCTCTGATTAAAGGCGGGCATGGGGCCCCCGCCGGCCAGCAGCTCGCGGAGTTCGCATCGCGATCCGGTTCGGGGCACCGAGGTTGATGCCGCGGAGAAGGGAAATCTGCCGCGCCATCGGGAGAGAGCACGCCAGCGTTGGCGAGCCGTCGAGGACGTTGCGCTCCTCGCGCTTGATACAGCGTCGCACCGGCGCCTCGCTGAAGACGGAGCGGATCGCCTTGCGCAGCGCCTTGGCGCCGTCGATTCGCGGAGGTCGCGGTGTCTGCGCCAGCGGATCGTCAGCCGGCTGGTTCATCATCAGTCGGCTCTGCCCACTCTTCTGGCGGGAAGTCGGGGAAGAGGAAGTCCGCGTCGATCCAGTCCGGAAGTTCTCCGTCCAGCAGCGTCAACAGGTCGGGACCGAAGCTGATCTCAAACCCCTCCGAGCCGAAGCTGGGCTCAGAGTCGTCCGCACCGAAGGCGGACTCAGAAGGCTGCGCCGGCGCCGGCTCTTCCCGTAGCCCGGCGCGGATCGCCCGCTCCGCGTCGAACAACGGGCAGACAGCACAGCGGGGAAGCACGCCGTACTCAAAGCGGAACCGGCAAGCCCCGAACGTCTCGAGCTGGAAGGAGGCGCACCAGGCCATCTCCTTGGCGTGGAAGACCGAGACCTGCTCCTCGTCCTCGTAGACCTCGGTCGCCCGCCAATGACGGACGCGCTCCAGCAACCGGCCGAGACCGCTATAGGCGGCCGCGTCCTCGCCGAGCACGAACCTTGTCCGGTACCTGCCCGGCTCGAGCTCGCTGCACTCACCCGGCCCGTCGCGCGCCG
>JBDTXY010000432.1:0-2971 GCA_040005945.1 Acidobacteriota bacterium | reverse complement strand
TCGCCGACGCGATGACCGGACAGGACGCGGTGCGCTCCGCCGCCGGCTTCGCGGAGGCGCTCGCGCTGACCGGCATCATCCTGACCAAGACCGATGGCGACGCGCGCGGGGGGGCCGCGCTCTCGATCGTCTCGACGATCGGCAAGCCCATCAAGTTCGTGGGGGTGGGCGAGAAGCCCGAAGACTTCGAGGCCTTCCATCCGGATCGGATGGCGTCGCGGATCCTGGGCATGGGCGACGTGCTCACGCTGATCGAAAAAGTCGAAGCCAGCGTCGACGGCGAGGCCGCGCAGAAGCTGGCCGAGAAGACCGCGGCCGGCGAGTTCACGCTCGAAGACCTCAAGGACCAGCTGGCATCCATGAAGAAGATGGGGCCGTTGGAGGGCCTGCTCGACCTGCTGCCCAAGGGTGGGAACTTCAAGGCGCTGAAGGGTCCCGAGAGCGTGGACGAGAAGGCCTTGACCCGAGTGACCGCCATGATCGACTCGATGACGCCGGACGAGCGCCGGTACCCCCAGGTCTTAAACGGCAGCCGGAAGAAACGGATCGCCGCGGGCTCGGGAACCTCCGTGGCCGAGATCAACCGGCTCCTCAAGCAGTATCAACAGATGCGCCGCTTGATGCGCGCGGCCCGCAAGGGCGCCCGGGGTCTGGACCTCTCGAGGCTGGCGTTTCCGGCGCCCAAGTGAGCGGTTTCTGCAATTCGTGTAGAATGCCCCGCTTTTGCAAGAGGGGAGCCGTCGACTGAAATGCTGAGAATTCGCCTGCGCCGCATGGGCGCCCGCAATCGTCCGTACTACCGCATCGTCGTCTCGGATACCCGCCGGACGTCGCGGGCCGAGGTGCTCGAAGAGCTGGGGTCCTATGACCCGGTGATCAACCCGCCCAAGCTCTCGTTCGACCGGGAGCGCGCCAAGCATTGGATCGCCAAGGGGGCCCTGACCTCTCCGACCATCCAGTCCCTGCTGGAGCGGCCGGAGACGCCGGAAACGCCGGCGGCGTGACGGGGCAGCGATGAGGCGACTGGTCGAAACGGTGGTTCGCCGCCTCTGCGATCGACCCGACGAGGCCCGGATCGTGGAGACCTTCGAGGGCCAGATCGCCGTCTACGACATCGACGTGCCGGAGGGCGATCGCGGCCGCCTGATCGGCCGCGAGGGACGCACCGTCCGCGCCCTGCGCGCTTTCGTCGCCGCGGCCGCCGCCGCGCGGGGCAAGCGTGTTCAGATTCGCATCCGCGACTAAAGACCCCTGCCCGAGGGGCGCCCGAGAACCGATGGTCATGCCCGAGCGGCTCCTGGTTGGCCGGATTCAGCGCCCGCACGGCCTTTCGGGCGAGCTGTCGATCGGCATCCAAACTGACTTCCCGGAACGCTTCACGACCGGCCAGCGGCTCGCCTGGCATCGCGAGGGCGACGCCGATCGGGAGCTCGTGCTCACGGGAGTGCGCCCGCACGGCAACCGGTTGCTGATGACGTTCGAGGGAATTGCCGATCCCGAGGGTGCTCGGGCCCTTTGCGGAGGAGATCTCTTCGTGCCCATGACCGAGGCGTTTCCCAGGCCGGAGGGCTTTTTCTACAGCCACGAGATCCAGGGATTTGTCTGCGAGGACCCACAAGGGGGTCCGCTCGGATCGGCCGCGGGAGTCGAGCAGACGCCGGCCGGCCCGCTCCTCGCGGTGACGCTCCCGTCGGGCAAGGAGGCCCTGGTACCCTTCGTCGAAGAGTTTGTGCTGCGGATCGATGGGAATGCGCGAAAGATTGTCCTGGAACTACCGGATGGGCTGCTGGATCTTTAGCCGGGAACGGCTTTCCGCTCACGTCCGCGCGTCGCGCGCGGTTCAAAAATGCAGATTGAGATCCTGACGATTTTTCCGGGGTATTTCGAATCGCCCCTGCGCGAGAGCCTCTTGGGCAAGGCTTTGGCAGGCGGCCGCCTGCAGGTGACGGTGACCGACCTGCGCGGCTTCGCGCAGGACCGGCACCGCAAGGTCGACGACGAGCCGTATGGCGGGGGAGCCGGAATGGTCATGCTGGCTCCCGTCGTGGCCGCCGCGATCGAGGGGCGCCGCGAGGTGGAGGGGCTGCCACGGGCCTGGACCATCTTGATGGGCCCGGAGGGGACCCGGTTGGACCAGGCCGCCGCCTCGGCGCTGGCGCGGCGTCCTCGGATCCTGATCGTTTGCGGCCGGTACGAGGGGATCGACGAGAGGGTCCGCCATCTGGGCCTCTACGACGAGGAGGTCTCCCTGGGCGATTTCGTTCTCCCGGGCGGCGAGGCCGCCGCTCTCGCCATGATCGAAACCGTGTCGCGCCTGATCCCCGGAGTCGTGGGATCGGCGGAGTCACTGGAAGAGGAATCCTTCGTGGACGACCGCCTGGATTATCCGCACTACACGCGGCCGCGCGAGTTTCGAGGCCTCTTGGTGCCGGAGGTCCTGATGTCGGGCGACCACCGCAAGATCCTTGGCTGGCGCCGTGCCCAGGCCCTGGAGCGGACGCGGCAGCGCCGCCCGGACCTGCTCCGGCGCAGACCACCGGAGCCCGGCGAAGACAACGATTGAGCCAGCATCACGGCCGATTTGCCCCGGAGTGCCCGGGTCGTTTAGAATGCGCCGTTTCTGCACTTTCCTGCGGGCCCCGCCCGCATGCCTTCGAAGGGACTCGCCATGACTGACATTTTGCTCGATCTGGAAAAACCGTTGCTCAAGAGCGACGTGCCGGCCTTTTCGCCCGGCGACTCCGTCCGGGTGCACGTGAAGATTCGGGAGGGAGAGAAGGAGCGGATCCAGCTCTTCGCCGGCATCGTCATCGCCCGGCGCGGCGGGGGCATTCGCGAGACCTTCACGGTCCGCAAGATCTCGGGCGGGGTGGGTGTCGAGCGCGTGTTTCCGCTCCACTCGCCCATCATCGAGCGCATCGACGTCGAGCGCAGAGGCAAGGTGCGGAGGGCCAAGCTCTATTACCTTCGG
>JBDTXY010000431.1:0-2979 GCA_040005945.1 Acidobacteriota bacterium | reverse complement strand
CCGCCAGGATGCCGATGATCGCGATAACGATCAGCAGCTCGATCAAGGTAAAACCCGACTCCCGCTTTTTCATCTTCCCTCCTAAAGGTTTGGGTTTCTTCGTTCGCGTTACTCGTAGTAGCAATCGCGAGGCCAGCCTTGGCACCCAGCAAGTATTTTACTATCAATGAATTGGAATGTATCGCCGAATCGGCCAATGTCACTAATTGTCATTTCTTGTACGAAAAGCTGACATTCCTGCGCTCGAGTTCGAGGCGGCAAATTCCTCCAGGATCTCTCCGTATATGGCGCAGCCCCGGACGAAGTCGCGAAGAAACACGCGCTCGTCGGTACCGTGCCGGCGAGCCGCGTCGGTGATGTTCATCGCGATCGGCGAGTAGCCGTACGTGGGAAATCCTTTCTGCCGAAAAAGAATGGATGTCGTGTAGCCGCCGTACGTCGGCATCGGTCCGAAGGGAACGCCGGGTGAGTACGCCCACGTCACACGCTCCAACAGATTCGTAAACGGCGTGGGGTAGGGGCTCGCCCCCGCCGGACCTCCGTAGGCCGTGCGCATCACGCGCACGGGAGCGGAGCTGGCTTCGAGGATCGGTTTCAGGTAGAGCCTCGGCTCCAATCCGGGCGGCAGGGAGATCACGACCAGGATGCGCGTGGTGGTCGGCGCCTCGGTCGGATAGGGATAGGGACCGTACCAGTGGATGCGAGGCTCCAGGAACGCGGCATACCGATCCGGCATGATGGCCAGTTCCTTCGGATCCCGGCGCACGCGATCGAGGTGGCGCATCGGCTCCGTCAGCGGGCTGGACAAGTGATTGGCCAGTATGTTGAAGGCCCTCACGACGTCGGGATGGGGCTCGACCGTCGGGCCCTCGATCCGCGAGAACTTCGCCGCGAGGGCCGCCAGCGGGGCGCCGTCGAGAGCCTCGAGCTCCGCAAAGGCGTAGCCGGCCTGGATCGTCTCGATCCCCCAGTAGCGCACGTCGCGAAGCACCATCTCGTCGTTGCCTCCTTCGTTCAAGACGTTGGTGACGCCCTGAAACCACTCCGGACGATGCTCCAGAAGCCAACGCGAGCCCCACACTTGCCCGACTTCCTCATCGGCCTCGCCAAGGAAGAGGATGTCGGAGTCCGGGACGATGCCGCGATCCTTGAGCCGCCGCACGGCGAGGGCCTGGGCGATCGCGATCGACTTCATGTCGTAGGCCCCGCGGCCGTACAGGTAGCCGTGTTTGATCGCGCCCTCGAACGGCGTGGAGTCCTTCCAATACGGCGCGTAGGCATCGATGACGTCGATGTGGTTGAGCAGGAGGAGCGCTCCCTCGCGATGACGGCCCGGGATTCGGGCCAGCAGGTTGCAGCGCCCCGGAGCGGGACAGACGATCTCGTTCTCGATCCCCGCACAGTCGAAGAAATCCTTGAGAAATTCGGCGCCGGGTTTCTCGCCCTTCGTCGGGTTGGTGGTGTCGATCCGGACGTAGTCGCGCAGGAGCCGGACCGACTCCTCTCGCAGCCACTCCTGCGCGGGGCGCTTGATGTCCGCCCCTTCCGGCGGAGGCTGCATTTTCCCGCGGCAGGCGGAGCCCGCGCCGGCCAGCAGCAACGCGATTCCCAACGCGAGGCGACGTCTCATTTCTTCCTCCGGCGCACGTGGGTCGCCAACAGTCCCGAGGCGATGATGCCGTAGAGCACCGGGCCCCAGCCCGAAAACTGCAGGCCGGGCACCCGTTCTTCCCAGTTCAGGCGATGACGCCCCGGCGGGATCGGCACTGCGCAGAACGCCAGCTGGGCCGGATAGGCCTCGACGGGATTTCCATCCAGGAGAATCTCCCGATAGGGCCAGAACGCCCGCAGCACGAAGAGCCAGCCGGGAGCGCCCGATTGCGTCTCCAGCGCCAGTCGTTCGGCGGATCTGTGAAGGACCTGGACCGAGCCGTCCCCGGACACGCCTTCGCGGGTGGCTCCGCTTTCGATGACCGCCTCCCCCTGCTGCAGGTTCGCGATGCTCCGAAACGCCGATACGGGTTCGGGCACCTCGCGCCAGCGGTCGAGCAGCCGGATGTCGGGCAACGCGTGGCGATGCTCATCCCAGATCTGGAGAGCGTCCCCGCCGGTGGAATGGTAGCCCGCCAGCGCGTCCTGGTCGCGAAAGCGAATTCCAAAGCGCAGCGCCATGGCTCCGAAGAATGCCTCGGAGTCGCGAAATCCGGCCGCGATGTGCGACACCTTGCGCAGGCTCTCCACCCGCGAGAGGTCGCCGTTGTCGAAGTCTTCGTTGAAGACGGTCCCCCGCCCGAACAGGGCCGGCGTCTGGTAGTGCCAGACGCGGCGGCTGAACTCCAGATCGGAGAGGGCGCCGGAATACTGCGCCCGCTCCACCGCGGAGGGTCCCCGGAAGAGCGACTCATCGAGCGTGCGATAGGCGCCCTCCGGATCCCGACGCGCCAACGACCGCGCGAAGGCCGTGGGAGCGAAGATCTCTTCCTGGCGGTAGGAGCGCGCGATCTTGCGGTTGGCGACGATCGGCACGAGGGTCAGGATCGCCACCGCGAGCGCCCATCCCGGGCGCCGGGGACTCCCCAGCCGATCCAGCGCGATCACCGTGGCCATCCACAACACGCCGGCTTCGCAGAGCGCCGCGGGCAGGTGCCGCGCCGCGACCGACGCCAGATTCGGATCGCCGCGGATGGCGAGGATCGCGAGTCCTCCCGCGGCCTCCGGAAGCGCGGCGCACCCGAGCGCGGCCGCGGCCAGAACGCCTCCGATTCCGATCGCCCAACGGAGGCGGCGCGGGCGCAGGCCCCAGGCGTCGAACGCGAGTGCGGCAAACATGGCCAGCGCGAACGCGATCGCGACGGCGAGCTTCTCCGGGTTTCGGAGCGGCAGCGGCGAAGACCACATGCCCCAGCTTCCGGGCAGGATGCTGGGCACGACGGAGACCGCCAGGGCCAGCACGAGAACCGAGCGAGCGAAGCGAGCGCC
>JBDTXY010000430.1:0-2987 GCA_040005945.1 Acidobacteriota bacterium | reverse complement strand
GCCATTCAAAAGACGCCCAAAGCCGACGAGATGACGAGCGCCAGCGCCGATCCCAGGAACACGATCCACTTGTTGTTGCCGGCGCCGGATGCGTACAGCATCGTGCTGAGCTGGGTCTTGTCGCCGAGCTCGGCTACGAAGACCGTTCAAAACACCGTCGTCAGCAGCTTCATGTCCATCGTCACCCTCTTCGGATTCGGCGCCACCGCTCCGTGTGATCAGACTGCTCGGGGCGAGGAGATCGTCAGCTTGTAGCCGTCGGGGTCCAGCAACCGGAACACTCGCGCCCCCCAGGGCATGTCGGCGGGCTCCGTCTCGAGGGCGCCGCCGCGCTGCTTGATTCGCGCCGCAACCGCGTCGATGTCCTGGTCCGTGGTGAACTGCAGTGAGAACCCTTCGCCCTTGAGCCGGTCCCAGCCCTTGGCTCCGTCATCCTGGTTGATCAGGATCCGCACGTCCCCGGCCTTCAGGGCCGCGCCCGTCAGTTTCCCTTCGCGCTCGTACTTCTGGTCGACGGCGAAGCCGACCACCTCGTGGTACCAGGCCAGGCTCTTCGGAAGATCCTTCACGGTCAGGGAGGTCGAGAGGCTGAGTGCGCGCAAGGAATCCGAATCGGCGGGTTTGCTCATGGAATCTCCTGTTTGCGGTTGACGAACATTGGGGAACACGCGACCGCGCCTCCAGCTAGCCGGTCACCTCATATTCGCTCTGAACGAGTCCCGTGACGTACTGGCGCGTCGCGATGTGCTTGAGGGGAATATCGCGGCCCGTGACGCCGAAGAGCGGGATCCCGTCTCCGATGAGCACGGGAACGCGCGTGATGATCAGGCGCTGCACCAGCCCGGCCTGGAGAAAGCGCTGAATCGTGATCCCGCCGTCGAGGTAGATGTGCCGGACGGCGCGAGCCTGGAGCTGCTCGACGACTTCCGCCGGAGTCCCCGACAAGCGCTCCACCACCGCCCCGGCCGGGTGGTCGCCCAGCGTGCGGGTGCTCAGCACGTACACCGGCTTCTCTCCGTACGGCCACTCGCCGAAGCTCAGGACCTTGTCGTACGTGTTGCGGCCGATGACCAGCGCATCCACCGACGCCATGAACGCCTCGTATCCGTGTTCTTCGCCGCCGTCGGGCGGCAGCCAATCGAGGTCGTCATTGCGGCGCGCGATGAAACCGTCGACACTGACGCCGACGAAGACGGATGCTTTCATCGCTGGCTCCTCATGGCGTCTCCCGAGCCGCGAAGTAGACCACATTGGGCGCCTCGGACCGCGCGGCGGCGATGTCCGGCAGTCCGTCGTGATCCAGGTCGCCGATCGCGAAACCGTACACGGTCCCCTGGTTGTCGCCGAAGTCAACGGCAGTGAAGCGGCGACCGGAGCCATCGTTGAAATAGATCGTGGATGGAGCCTCCACGTGGCCTACGACGATGTCGATGTGCCCGTCCAAGTCGAGATCGCCCACCGCCAGGGCGTAGGGAACGGCCGACCGGCCCGCAACGGGCACGCCGGAGGAGAAGCTGCCCTCCTGTTGGCCGAAATAGCAGGTCACTCCCGTGTGCTCGTCGACGGCCACGAGGTCCGTCAAACCGTCGCCGTCGAGGTCTGCTGCCTCGGTCATCCGAATCGTGGCGTCGGGCGGTCCGAAGGCAACGCGGCGGGAATCCGAAAAACTCGCGTTGGGACCGGCCAGGTAGACGAAGCTCTGGCCGCCGTCGCGGTGCGGGACGGCGAGGTCGATCAGGCCGTCGTGGTTGAAGTCGGCCGGGGTGATGGTCGTCGCCGGGTAGTGGGAAAACGCGACGCAGTCTGCATCGAAGCGGCCCTTCCCCCGGTTCAAACAGAAATAGTTCGCCCCGTCTTTCTTTGCGCTGCGATTGGCGACGATGATGTCCGGGCGCCCGTCTCCGTCGAGATCCGCGACGCTCGCGTTTCGCGTCTCCCACTCCGGGCGGCCGTACGTCGATCCGACCCGGAATCGGCCCTTCCCGTCGTTGAGGTACACGAGCTTTCGATCCGGCGCATCGTTGCTGATGACGACGTCCAGGAAGCGATCGCCGTCCATGTCCACGAGCCGCCCGGAATACGATCGGTCCTCCGCGATGCCGAGATCGTACGCCGCCCGAATCCCGCCGTGCCCGTCGCCCAGGAGCACGCGGTCCCGCAGGGGCCAGTGCCGCCCCTTGGCGAGGACGATGTCGAGATTGCCGTCCCCGTCCACGTCGCCGAAGCTGACGTTGGCCGAGGTCTCGGCCTTGGCCTCGAGCAGGAGGTGGCGATCGTAGCGGGGAAACGCCGCGCGAGTCTTCGCGCCCGATATCGGAAGCGCAACGCGAGCCAGAATCAGGGCTCCGAGGATCATCGTGAGCCGGCTCACGGCGTGGGCGGCAGAGCTTCGTTCCAGATGTCGATCACGCACTTCCAATCGCCCTTGGCGTCTCTGCGCCAGACGGTGACGGCCTTCCCGTCGACCGAAGCACGCGTTCCGTCGGGGGCGTTGAACGTCACCCGATTCGTACCGGTCGTGTAGGCGACATCGCCGCCGGTGGACACGACGACGTCGGTCGTCTTCCAGGAGATGCTGAAGCCCGGCGTCTGGAAGCTCTTCGTCACGTACTCCCGAATCGCCGACTTCCCCACAACGGCGGGACTTCCGGGCGGAAAGACCGCCGCGTCGTCGGCCCAGAAAGACACGGTCCGATCGACGTCGCCAGCCTGCGCCGCCTCCGCCCACTCCCGATCGACCCGCAGAATCTCGGCCTTCGCATCACCCATGCTGCTCGACGAGGCGCAGCCCAGCAACGAGAGCAATCCCGCGACGATCCCGAACACGACGAGTCTCATGGTGCAACTCCTGATTGGGGCGCTCCGATCTCCGCCAGCACCTCGGCGGTCCGCCGCACGGTCGCGAACTCGTCGTGCAGGCTCGCCAGCGCGAATTGATGCATTTGCTCGGCGCTATGGTGTTCCCCGTCCGGGCCCGTGCGCTCGAA
>JBDTXY010000429.1:0-2991 GCA_040005945.1 Acidobacteriota bacterium | reverse complement strand
GCGAGGGATCACATACTCGAAGCCCCACGCATTTCGCCAACTTTCGAGGGTTCTGGTTTCAAACGATCTCGATCGAAACTTTTCTCCCGAATCTACGAATGAGAAGGCACGTATAGGTGTGTCGAGGAGGAAGCATGCGCATGCGGTTTCATGGGTTTGTCCGGGCCATGGCCTCGCTCGCGGCAGTCCTGGCGCTCTCGAGGGGTCCGGCGGCGGCCGCCGCGAACGACCCGGCGCCTCCCAGGCTCCGGCTTCCCCGGGTGGCCGAGCCGGCGGGCTATGTCGTCGACCTGACCATCGACCCGGGCCAGGTCCAGTTCCGGGGCGTCGTGGACATCGACGTGCGCGTCAATGAGATGACCGACGTGCTCTGGCTCAACGCCAAGGACCTCAAGGTCGAGAAGGTTTCGGTCTCCCTGGCGGGCCGCACGGCCGCCGTCCGCACGATCCCCGGGGGAGACGAGTTCATCGGGTTCGCGTTCGATCGGGCGATCGAGCCCGGAGCCTTGAAGCTCCACGTCGCGTACACGGGCACGCTCGACGAAACCTCCACCCAAGGGCTCTTCCGCCAGAAGGACGGCGAGGATTGGTACGCGTTTAGCCAGTTCGAATCGACCGACGCGCGGCGCGCCTTCCCGTGCTTCGACGAGCCCGGGTACAAGGTCGCCTGGCAGCTGACGCTCCGGATCCCGAAGGGCACCTCGGCCGTGTCCAACACGCCGGTCGCCTCCGAGACGGAGGAGGGCGGCCTGCGCGTGGTCCGCTTCGGCAAGACGCCGCCGCTTCCGAGCTACCTGATCGCTCTGGGCGTGGGCCCGTTCGACTACGTCGACGCCGGTCGCGCGGGAGCCAGGAAGACGCCGATCCGCATCGTCGCGCCGCGCGGCGAGGCGGCGCAGGCGCGCTACGCCGCGCAGACCACGGGCCCGCTGTTGGAGCGCCTCGAGGCCTACTTCGGCATCCCCTACCCCTACGAGAAGCTGGACCAGCTCGCGATCCCCCAGACCGTGACGTTTGGCGCGATGGAGAACGCCGGGCTGATCACCTGGTCGGAGCGGATCCTGATTGCGCCGCCGGCCGAGGAGACGATCAACTTTCAACGCGTGCAGGCGTCGATCAACGCGCACGAGATGGCGCACCAGTGGTTCGGAGACCTCGTGACGCTGGCCTGGTGGGACGACGTGTGGCTCAACGAGTCCTTCGCGACCTGGATGGCGGATCGCACGCTGATCGAGTGGAAGCCGGAGTGGCACGAGGACGTCGCCCGGGTTCAGGCCAGCTCGAACGTCATGTTCGAGGACGTGCTCGTGACGGCGCGCAAGGTCCGGCAGGAGATCGAGTCCAACGACGACATCGTCAACGCGTTCGACGCGATCACCTATCAGAAGGGCGCCGCGGTTCTGACGATGTTCGAGTCCTGGGTCGGCGTCGAAAAGTTTCGGACCGGAGTGCACGACTACCTGGAGGCGCACAAGTTCGGCAGCGCCACCGAGCGCGACTTTCTCCAGGCCATCGAGTCGGCCAGCCGGCCGGGCGTCGCGGCCGCCTTCTCCACGTTCCTGGATCAGCCCGGAGTGCCCGTCATCGAGGTCTCGCTCGACTGCGCGGGCGCCGCCGGAAGGCTGGGCCTGGCCCAGAAGCGGCTGCTTCCGATCGGCTCGCGCGGTTCGACGGGGGAGACGTGGCGCGTGCCGGTCTGCGTCCGCGCGGAGTCCGACGGCGCCCCGGCGCGGGCGTGCGCGTTGCTCGCGGATCCCAAGGGATCGACGCCGGCGCCGACGGCGGGTTGCCCGTCCTGGGTCATGGCCAACGACGGCGAGCTGGGCTACTACCGGGCGCTCTACAAGGGCGACCTGCTGAACAAACTGCTGTCCGTCGCGGACTCCAAGCTGTCTCTGGCCGAGCGCGTCGGGCTCATCCGCGACGTCAACGCTCTGGGCGAGGCGGGCGCGATCCCGATGTCCGACGCTCTGGCGCTGGTTCCTCGGTTCGCGGGCGATCCCGTCCGCCACATCGTCGGGGCGACGCTGCGGATCGCCGACGACATCCAGGAACACTTAGTCGCCCCGGATCTGCGTCCCAACTACGCGCGGTTCATCTCCAAGATGTACGGGCAGCGGGCGCGCTCCCTGGGCTTCACGCCGCGGCCCGGCGAGGACGACGACACGCGCCTGCTCCGCAGCTCCATGGTCCCTTTCGCGGCGGAGGAGGGGGAGGAGCGCGAGCTCCAGGCCGAGGCTAAGCGGCTGTCGCTGGCGTGGCTGCAGGACCGCAAGGCGATCGATGCGGAGTTGGCCGGGGAGGTCCTGCAAGTCGCGGCGCGCTTCGGGGATCGCGCGCTCTTCGAGCGTTTTCGCGAGGCAGCCAAGACGTCTCAGGAGCGTCGCGATCGCTCCCGCCTCTACCGCGCGCTGGGCAGGTTCACGGATCCGGCGCTGCTCAAGGAGGCGTTCCAGCTGGCGCTCTCACCCGACCTCGACTCGCGAGAGACCGGCGCGATCCTTTTTTCCGCCGCCCGAAGCCAGGCCGGAAGAGAGCCGGTGTGGGAGTTCGTCAAGGCCAACTTCGACCCGATCATCGCCAGAATGCCGCGCGAGTCCACGGGCGAGGCGCCGTTCGTGGCGGCGGGATTCTGTGATGCCGCGCATCGCAAGGACACGGAGGCGTTCTTCCAGGGGCGGATCGACAAGCTCCCGGGAGGCCCGCGCGCGCTGGCGCAAGTGCTGGAGGGAGTCGATCTCTGCATCGCCTCCCGCGCCGCGCAGGAGGGTAGCGTCCGGGAGTTCCTGAAGAAGTACTAACCGTCGCTCCTCGCGGATCGCGTTGCTACGCGACCGCTGCGGGCTCCCGCATCGCGAACCTCCACCGCACGTCGCTCCTCGGGGATCGCGCTGCTGCGCGGCCCCTGCGGGCTCCCGCATCGCGAACCTCCACCGCACGTCGCTCCTCGGGGATCGCGTTGCTACGCGACCCCTGCGGGCTCCCGCATCG
>JBDTXY010000428.1:0-2995 GCA_040005945.1 Acidobacteriota bacterium | reverse complement strand
GGTGATCCGGTGATCGGGTGATCAATCTGGGGATCGGGTGATCGGCGGCGATCGGTCATCGGAACATCGGGTCATCGGGTCATCCCATAATGCGGCGCGCGAGGACGGCCGCGGTTAGGGCATGGGCGGGAGGAGCCATTCCGCTGGAGTCCCCTCTCCCCAGCGGCCGGGGGAAGGGACAGGGTGAGGGGGACCCCCGCAGGAGCCAGAGCCCACCGAAACGATTCCCGCCCCACTCGCCCATCCGCTCGCGACGTGAGGAGTCTCCCGAGAGCGTCGCGAAGGGAGGAGCCTCACGTCGCTGGAGCCCAAGCGCAGCGCAGGCGACGTGCGAGGAGCCTCACGCTGCGGGAGCCGCAGCGAAGCGGAGGCGACGGCCTGGGCACACTTCTCGCAAACCAGCCCCTCCGGAGGGACCCCATGCTGAAGCTCGCCGTCACATTCCTCGTGATCGGATTGATCGCCGCCCTGCTGGGATTCACCAGTATCGCGGGAGCGTCCTTTGCGGTCGCCAAGTTCTTCGCCCTGCTCTTCGGGATCCTGTTTCTCGTGTTTCTCGTCCTGGGCCTGACGATGGCGCGCAAGATCGCCTGACGGCTGACGTCTCCCGCTCGCCGGCTACGTCGATTCCCCGCGAGGGAGCGGCTTCCCGCAGAAACGATTCACCATCTCGAGCAGCGTGCTCAGCGAAAGCGGCTTGGAGACGTAGGCGTCGGCCTCCAGCCAGGCGGCGTGCTGCGCGCTGTCCGTGATTGCCGACACGACGATGACGGGAATCTTCGCAAGCTCCGAGTCCTGGCGTTGCTCGTGGCGGAATTGCCAGCCGTTCATGATTGGCATCATCAGATCGAGAAGGATGACCCGGGGACGGTGACCCGCACGCAGCAGACCGAGCGCTTCGAGGCCGTGGCGCGCGCGACCGACGCCGAACCCTTCGGACTCGAGCGCGCCGCTCATCGCCTCCAGGAGCTCCGGGTCATCCTCGACGATGAGAATCTCGGGCCCCATTCTCCGGGTCTCGATCGGCCGGGTTCAGCGGAAGCGCTCGAGCACGCCGTGCAGCTCGTCGGAGCGAACGGGCTTCTGGAGATGACCGTCCGCTTTCAGGCAGGCGAGCGACGCGTCGTACTCGCCGTAGCCGGTCATCAATACGACGGGAATTCGGGAAAGGGAGGGCTCCGAGAGCTGCTCACGGCGGAATTCCCAGCCGCTCATTCCGGGCATCTGAAGATCGAGCAGGATCAGCGTGGGAGGCGAAGCCTGCCGCAGCAGGGCCAGCGCCTCCGCGCCGTCGGACGCGAGTTCCACGCCAAACCCTTCTTCCGCAAGTAGTTGCTGGACACCTTGCCGGGTCTCGGGGTCGTCCTCGATGACGAGCACCCGGGGCGGCGTGGCGGCGAGCGCATTTTGACTCGTCGGGGCCTCCTGTCGTTCCGGACGAACTCATGCAAACGAAGCGCCCGCTCGAACCCTACGCGGAGCCCGATCGGGCCGTCCGCAAGGTAGGGAAGACCGGGGAGTGACAAAAAAAGGGGCGGGCCTGCGCCCGCCCTCTTCCCTGGAAGCCGTTCGGCACCTACTTCTTGCGCGTGTACTCGATCTCCATCATCTTGTACACCTTGCCGTCCGGGCCGGGTGCCCACATCTCGAAGGTGTGGTGGTCGGTGTCGGTGACCGTCATTACTTCCTTGAGGGTCGACATCTTGCCCGTCATGGGGTCGGCCATCTGGCCGGACATGGTCATCTTGTTCCCGTCGGCCCTGCCGGTCGAGTTCATGATCCCGGTGCTCATGGAATCCGCCCACGTGGCGACGTACTTCTTCTGGACGTTGTCGTACCCCGTGATGCCCTGGCCGGTGAACGGCTGACCCATCATCATTCCGGTGAACTTCTCCTCGAGGTAGCGGCCGCCCATGATGGATGTGGCCTCGGAGACGCCGGCCGACTCCTCGGGGGGCGCGCCCGGCTTCATCCACATCCGCACTTTCGCGTCCCAGGTGCCGGCCATGTCGGTGAGCTTCTTGTGCTCGGCTCCGGGCGTTCCGGCCTTCACCATCGCGTCCATCATCGCCTTCTCCTTGTCGCTCCCCGCGGGCGCCGCCGCCTTTTTCGTGCTGTCCTGCGCCCCGGCGAACCCCGCCGTCGCGAGCACGGCGGCCGCAGCCAATCCCACGATCCGGTGATAGACCTTCATGACTCCTCCTCAAAAAAAGTTGGGGAACGCATCTTATGGGGAAACGGGGGCGAAAATCCGCCGCAAATCAGGAAGCCGCGGGCCGGGCGAACCGGCGGGCCGCGTCCAGCACCCTGCGGAGCCGGCGGGACGCCGCCTGGCGAAACCGGCCCCGGCGCCGGGCGCGCTCCAGGGCCTCGCCGAGCCTCGCGTAGAACGCCTCGTCGCCTCGAAAGTACATGTTCTTCAGCCAGCAGGCGCCGTCCGTGACGCACTGCGGGCGAATCACCCGGTGGCGCTCCGGATCGAATTCGGCGGCGTCGCCCGCGAGCAGCACGCCCCGCATCTCGGTGCGCAGCCGGGTGAACTCCGGCCCGTTCCAGTGGTCGACAAAACGGCCGTTCAACGCGTTGCCGAGCGGCTTGTAGTCGGGGCTCATGAGCAGGCAGCAGGGATACAGGTCGCCGTTGCCGCGGATCGTCGCCGTGTACCAGCCGAAGAAGCAGTGGCCGTTCCCGCTCCGAAAGGCGGGAGCCGTGGGAAAGAGCGGAGGGTCCGCGGGATACGAGAGCTCCCGCCGCATCTCGTCCATCATCGCGTTCCACTCGGGGACCGGAAAGAAAATCTGGAGACGGCGCTCCTCGCGGTCGCGCTCGAGGAGATCTCGAAGGAGGGGACGCATCCTCTCGATCTCAGAGGGGTGAAGTAGCCGATTCGGGTCGATGCGGGCGAGCGGGATGTTCAGGACGAGGCTCACGGGAATCCGGTCGGCGCCGAGAGAGCGTCCGAGCTCGTACATCTCCGGCAGCCGCTCGACGTTCA
>JBDTXY010000427.1:0-2998 GCA_040005945.1 Acidobacteriota bacterium | reverse complement strand
GGTGCGGCGGGGCGCGACGGGCAGCGACATCTTCACGTCGCTCGTCGGTCTGGTGGGTCGCAACAAGCGGCGCTACGGCGGTTATATCGTCCACGTCGGCGCCGTGATGTTCTTCCTCGGCTGTGCCGGCCAGACCTACAAACAGAGCACGGAGATCTACAAGCGCAAGGCGGACGGAAACTGGACCCAATCGGACAAAGGACGCATCGTCGGACAATGGTCGGGCGGAAAATGCAAGTTCAAGCCCCCGACGGGCCAGAACGACTTCCGCTCGAAGAAGTACTCGCCGGTCTACCAGCAGCAGACCCACTATCGGATCGTTTCGACCGTGACGACGGGCAAGGGCATCGTCTGGGGACCCTCGAATCAACCCAGCAACACCAGCGCCGTCGCGGCCCAGGCGCTGGGTTTGGCCGTTCCCCGCGGCGTCTGCTTCGCCGTGGAGCACCCGCACGCCGACAACACGCAGGTCGAGGGCTGCGCCGACCCGACCCGCTAAATCCAGATTCGAACGCTCGATCGCAGGCTCGGCGAGGGGCGCCGCCGATATCCCCTGTCCCCGCGCTCGGCGGAGAGGGTCAGGATGAGGGGGATGTCCGGTCGCTCCTTCCGAGCGGGATCGTGAAGCGGAACTCGCTGCCCCGGCCTTCTTCGCTTTCTGCCCAGATCCGGCCGCCGTGCGCCTCGACGATGCATCTTGAAATGTAGAGGCCGAGCCCGAGACCTCGCCGGTCGTTTTTCCCCATCTGCCAGAACCGCTCGAACACGGCTTCCAGCAAGTTGGACGGTATTCCGGAACCGTTATCGCGCACGCAAAACCAGGCTTCTTCGCCCCGTCGTTCGACCCGCACGGAGATGCTGCCGCCCGGATGTGAGAACTTGATCGAGTTGGTGATGAGATTGGCGAGCACCTGAAGCATCCGGCTCGCGTCGAACTGGGCCATGAGAGGTCTCTCGTCGATCTCCGTCGAGAGCGCGATTTTCTTTTCCGATGCGACCGCACGGAACGTGTCGATCGCCTCGTCGATCAGGACCGCGCAATCCTCGCGATGTGCCGTCATGGCGAGCTTTCCCGCGTCGATGCTGACGACGTCGCCCAGGTCTTCGATGAGCCGGTCCATGCGGGCGGCGTAACGTTGAATCCGATCCGTGTTCTCGCGGATCCTGTTTCCCTCGTCGCCTTCGCGGGCTTCGCTCTTCAAGAGAGCGGCCCCCAGGACGATCCCGTTCAGGAGATTTCGGAGGTCGTGGCTGACGATCCCCAGGAAGTCGTCCCGATGCGAGAGGGCGTCGTCGGAACGCGCCCGTTCGGTCAACAGATCCAGGTTGGTCTTTTCTCTTTCCAGCCGGAGAACCGCGAGCACGCGGGCACGTTGCCGGCGTTCGCGACTCAGGACTTCGTCCGCGCGAGCCCGCTCGATTCGGAGCGCCGCGTCTTCGACGATTCGTTCTGCGGACAGGTCGGAAATCGCGGCCGCCGCCTCGCTGGGAAGCCCGCTCGTTTCCAGCTGCTCATCCGCCCTGTCGCGCGCCGCGACCAGGACCTCGTCCGCCTCCCGCCGCGCCTTGTGGATGACGCGATCGGCGTCCCGCTCGCGGATCGCATCCTTCTCGGCCTGACGGGCGTCGGCTTTTTCGCGCTCGGTCCGCAGGCTCTCGTCTGTTTGCTCCCGTTCGGAAATGGGGTTGTTGCCCTCGGTCGTCACCGGAACACTGTAGCAGCCGAAAGCGCTTCGCTTTCCCCTTTCCACCGCGCTCGGGGGAGAGGGCCAGCGTGAGGGGACCCCCCGGACATGAGGAAGACAGTCCACCCCCGGACTCCCGCTTCGCCTATTCTTTCCCCGCCCGCTTTCTTGCAGATTGGAGGAACGCCATGAAATCGATTCTGGTCGGAGCTCTCGGTCTCTTGCTCCTCGGTTCCAACGTCGTGTCGGCCCAGCCGAAGCCGGCCGCGACGTTGAAGTCCATCCTGCTGGAGCAGCTGAAGACGTCGCACAACGTGCAGGACTGGTTCGTGCCGGCGTCCAAGGCGGTGGAAAGTCTCACCCTCGAGCAGGCGCTGTGGAAGCAGGGAACGGCGAATCATTCGATCGCGCAGCTCGTCAATCACCTGACCTTCTGGGACCAGCAGCAGCTGACGAAGTTCCAGGGAGGTAAGCCGCCGTCCTTCAGCGGCAACAACGAGGAGACGTTCGCTCAGCCGAAAGATCAGCAGAGCTGGGACGCGGCGGTCAAGCAGCTGGACGAGGTGATGACGGGCTGGGAAAAAGCCGTCGAGAGCGCCGACGACGCGAAGCTGCAATCCTGGTACTCGACGATCGCGCACATCGGCACGCACAACGCGTATCACACGGGTCAGATCCTCTACATCCGAAAGCAGCAGGGCTCGTGGGACGCCTCGAAAGGCGTCAAGTAGGGGCCGGAACGAGGGATCAGGGCTTCAGACCCAGGAACACCCGCATGCGATGGAGCTCCGCGTCGAGCTCGCGGCCGAACGCGGCGTCGCGCGGCCGGGCCTGGACGTATCCGATGTCGGACTCGAGCCTTCCGTTCTCGGCCGAGAGGTTGCCCCAGCCGATCACGCGGTCGCGCCACAGCAGCGGCAGGGCGTAGTAGCCGAGCTTGCGTTTCGGCGCCGGCGTGTACGCCTCGAAGCGGTAGACCCAGCCCCACAACAGCTCGAAGCGGTCGCGGTGGTGCACGACCGGATCGAAGGGAGTCAGCAGGCGCACCGCTTCGGGCGGAGCGCCTCGGGAAGGCCTCTCCCCCGCCGGCCAGTACCAGTCGACGCCTTCGACACGTGCCTGCGCGAGGCTCGCCCTGGCCCGCTGCAGGGCGCCCGTCAGCTCGCCATGCCACTGCGGCGCGGCAGACCGGAGACGCCGCACCAGATTCGACAGAGTCCGCGCCGGCAGCGGCGCGTAGATCCGCACGGCCGCCTCGACCAGCGCGTCGAGCCGCGCCCGCAGCCCGGCGGCGTCCTCCGGACCGGGCCCAT
>JBDTXY010000426.1:0-3018 GCA_040005945.1 Acidobacteriota bacterium | reverse complement strand
ACGATCGCCTTCGTCGACGCGGCCGGCTTCCCCGAGCCCTCGACCAAGTCCGCGGCCGCGCTGCTCCAGGCCTGGGGCCAGGAGCGCCCGCTGGTGCTCGTGGTCGGCGAGGACGAGGCGGCGCTCGCCAAGTCGTTCCGCAACCTCGAGAAGGTCGTGGTCGTCCAGCCGTCCGAGCTCGAGGTCACCGCCGTGGTCTGGGCGCGCTCGCTGCTCGTCTCGCAGGCGGCACTCGAAGCCGTGCAGATGCGCGCCGGCAAGAACGACAAGGCCGGCAAGAGCGAGAAGCAGGAGGCGTCGGCATGAGCGTCGCTCGCCTTCGGCTCGCTCCCGCGGTGGAAACCATGTTTCCCCCGCGTTCCCCCCTCTTTCAGAGGCCGATCTGCCGAGGGAATCTCCCGGTTCCCCCCGGCCCCCTCCCCGCTCATAGGCCAAAGGTCGGCCCATGAGCCTCGACGTCCGCCAGGTCCTGATCGCCCCGGTCGTCTCCGAGAAGAGCTACCGGCTGATCGAGGAGCGCAAGTACTCGTTCCGGGTCCACCCGGACGCCCACAAGACGCAGATCCGCCAGGCCGTCGAGGAGCTGTTCGAGGTCAAGGTGGTCGCGGTCAACGTCTCCAAGGTGCAGCCGAAGCCGAAGCGCCGCGGGATCATCAAGGGCACGAAACAAGGCTGGAAGAAGGCGATCGTGCAGGTCGCCGAGGGCCAGGAGATCCAGATCTTCCAGGGAGCGCAGGTCTAAGCCATGGCATTGAAGAAGTACAAGCCCACGAGCCCCGGCCGCCGCTTCATGTCGGTTTCCACGTTCGAGGAGATCACGAAGACCGAGCCCGAGAAGTCGCTGACGGCGCCGCTGAAGAAGACGGGCGGCCGCAACAACAACGGGCGCATCACGACGCGCCACCAGGGCGGCGGCCACAAGCGCCGCTACCGGATCATCGACTTCAAGCGCCGCAAGGACGGAATCCCGGCCAAGGTCGCCGCGATCGAGTACGACCCGAACCGCTCGGCGCGCATCGCGCTCCTCCACTACGCCGACGGCGAGAAGGCCTACATCCTCGCGCCCGCGCGGCTCGAGGTGGGCGCCAAGGTCGAGTCCGGCCCGAACGCCGACATCCGGCCCGGCAACGCTCTCCCGCTCGAGAACATCCCGACGGGCACGATGGTGCACAACGTCGAGCTCCAGCCCGGCCGCGGCGGCCAGATGGCGCGCAGCGCCGGCGCCGGCGTCCAGCTCGTCGCCAAGGACGACGGGTACGGCGTCCTCCGCCTCCCGTCCGGCGAGATGCGCCGGGTGCCGCTCACGTGCCGCGCGACCGTCGGCCAGGTCGGTAACGTCGACCACGAGAACCAGACCGGCGGCAAGGCGGGACGGAGCCGCTGGCGCGGCGTGCGCCCGACCGTGCGCGGCTCGGCGATGAACCCCGTCGACCACCCGCACGGCGGCGGCGAGGGCAAGTCGAAGGGCGGCCGCCATCCCGTGACGCCGTGGGGCGTGCCGACGCTCGGCAAGCGCACGCGCCGCAAGCACAAGGAATCCGACAAGTTGATCGTCCGCGCCCGCCGGCGCGGGAAGGAGAAGCGGTGAGTAGATCGTCCAAGAAGGGCCCGTTCGTCGAGGAGCGCTTGATGAAGCGCATCGAGGACATGAACACCTCCGGGAACAAGCGGATGATCCGCACCTGGTCGCGCACCTCGACGATCTTTCCGGAGATGGTCGGGCACACGATCGCCGTCCACGACGGCCGTAAGCACGTGCCCGTGTTCGTCTCCGAGCAGATGGTCGGCCACAAGCTCGGCGAGTTCGCCCCGACGCGGATGTTCCGTGGCCACTCGGGCGACCGCCAGACCCAGGTGAAGAAGGGCTAAGTGCGCCTTCCAGCAATACATGTCGGCTTCTGGCCCGCTATCACGCGGCGCGCTGCGGCGTCCTCAGTCGCGCCCATAGGTTCACCTATGGGCGCTCCCTGCGTCCTTGCATCGCTTGGTGCTAGCGACCCAGAAGCTCAACGGCATTACTGGAAGGCGCACTAATGGCCACCGTCGAGATCCCGACCGTGCGCGCCCAGGCGAAGTGGGTGCGGACGTCGGCGCGCAAGGCGCGCGTCGTCGCGGAGCACATCCGCGGCCGCAGCGTGCCCGAGGCGCGGGCCGTGCTCGCCTTCACGCAGCGCGCTGCCGCCAGGGATCTCGAGAAGGTGCTCAGCTCGGCCGTCGCGAATGCCGAGTCCCGCCCCGACCTGCACTGGCACGGCGACGACCTGGTCGTCGCGACCGTGACCGTCGACGAGGGCCCGACGCTGAAGCGCTGGCGCGCCCGCGCCCGTGGCCGCGTCGCCAGGATCAAGAAGCGCACCTGCCACATCACCGTGACGCTCGTTCAGGGCGAGGCAACCGCCGCCGCTCCGGCCCGGAGGGCCAAAGCAGCTCCTGCTGCCGCCGAGCCGCAGGCCGAGACGGCGAAGCCGAAGCCCGCGCGCAAGCCGGCTGCTGCCAAGGCCGACAAGGCCGAGGCAAAGGCCGAGAAGCCGAAGAAGCCCAGGCGCGCGACCCGCAAGAAGACCGAAAGCGAGGAGAAGTAGTGGGCCAGAAGATTCATCCCGGAGGGCTCCGTGTCGGCGTCATCCACGACTGGAAGTCGAACTGGTACACGTCCACGAAGGAGTTCAAGGGGGCGTTGCTCGAGGACATCAAGATCCGCGAGCACATCAACAAGAAGCTCGGCCACGCCGGGCTGTCAGACATTTTGATCCGCAAGGACAAGCAGCGGATCACGATCGACATCTACACCGCGCGCCCCGGGATCGTGATCGGGAAGTCCGGTGTCGAGGTGGACGCGCTGCGCCGCGACGTGCACGCGATGACGCACAAGAACGTCCACATCAACATCAACGAGATCAAGCGTCCCGAGCTCGACGCCAAGCTCGTCGCCCAGTCGATCGCAGAGCAGCTCCAGAACCGCGTCAGCTTCCGGCGCGCGATGAAGCGCTCGCTCGCCTCGGCGATGCGCTCCGGCGC
>JBDTXY010000425.1:0-3036 GCA_040005945.1 Acidobacteriota bacterium | reverse complement strand
GTGCGACGGATCGACCAGGATCGGCAGGTGCGAGATGCGTTGGACGTAGGGCACCGCCGAGAGATCGAGCGTGTTGCGCGTGTGGTCGGCGAACGTGCGCACGCCCCGCTCGCACAGCATCACGTCGTAGTTGCCCTCGGCCAGCAAGTACTCGGCCGAGAGCAGGAGCTCCTCGAGCGTGGCCGACATGCCGCGCTTCAACAGCACCGGCTTCTTCGTGCGCCCCAACCGCTTCAGAAGCGAAAAGTTCTGCATGTTGCGCGCGCCCACCTGGAGACAGTCGGCGTGCTCGGCGACGACGTCGACCGTCTCGGTGTCGAGCACCTCGGTGACGATCGGAAGCCCCGTCTCGCGCCGGACCAACGCGAGGATGCGCAGCCCCTCGACGCCCAGACCCTGGAACGAGTACGGCGACGTGCGCGGCTTGAAGGCCCCGCCCCGGTAGAGGGTCGCACCGGCCGCCTTCAACAGGTGGCCGATCTCCACCGCCTGCTTCTCAGACTCCACCGCGCACGGCCCGCCGACCACCGCGATGCGCTCGCCCCCGACCAGCACTCCGCCCACGTCGACCACGGTGTTCTCGCGCTTGGCCTCGCGCGAGACCAGCTTGTAGGGAGCGGAGACGGGGATGACCTCGAGGACGCCGGGCAGATTCTCGAAGGCCGCGGAATCGACGCCGCCGCGGTTGCCGGTGATGCCGATGGCGGTGCGCTGGGCGCCGGGGATCGGGTGCGCCTGGAGCCCATGGCCCTCGATGGCCTCAACGACGCGGCGGACGTCCTCCGCCGTGGCCGTCGAGTCCATCACGATGAGCATGCAGGTGCTATCATCTGAGGCGCAACCGACTGTGTCAAACGGGATCGGCTTGCGGGTCAGGAGGCCGGCAAAGTGAAAAAGATCTTATTTCTGGCGCTGGTCGCGACGTTTCTGCTGTCCACCGCCGCCCTCGCCTACGTCGTCAAGCTCAAGGACGGCTCCCTGATCTTCGCTCGGATGATGTACACCGTGAAGGGCGACAAGGCGATCATCACGCTGGAGAACGGGACCGTGACGGCGATCAAGCTGGATTTGATCGATGCCGAGGGCTCCGAGAAGTACAACAAGGAGAACTTCGGCAACGTCGTCGCGATCGACACTCCGGAGGGCCGGAAACCCACGCCCGTGGGAGCGGCGCCCGCCTCGCCGCGCCTGGGCGACTACATTCGGGACAAGAATCCCCGGATGGGGTTGCCGTCCCAATCCGACAAGCCGTCGGCCGAAGGGGCCGGGTCTTCCTTCCAACAGGTCGACGTCAATCTCCAGTCGGCGTTCTCCAAGATCTTCGACGGGGCGGGCATCACCCAGTACAAGCTGACCAACTTCAAGGGGAAGACGCGTCTGCTGGTGACGGCCAACACCGAGGAGGCCGTCTTCAACGCCTTGAGCGCGGCCGCGCGCGCGCTGTCGGATCCCTCCACCCGGGGCGTTCCGACGACGATCGAGGTCGTGATGACGACCTCGTCCGGGGAGCCGGCGGGCACGCTGGCGATGTCGCCCGAACAGGCGCGGCTGGTGGTCAACGGCCAGATCTCCGCGGCCGACTACTTCGTCAAGAACGTCAACCTGTAGAGAAGCCCTCCCCGTCCGGAACGGGTGTCAGGTAGTAGCGCGCGTCTTCGCCCACGGTGCGCTTGAAGCGGTCGGCGAACGACACGAAGTCGCCGGCGGTCTCGTCCAGGAAGATCCGCTCGACCCGGTGGAGCGGGAAGAAGACCGTCGTCGGCGTGACCGTCACCGTCTCGCGGCGCGCGATCTCGTGGAGCCAGCCCTCGAAGCCTTCCAGGGAGAGCCCGCGCACGGTCACGCCGGAGCCGTCGCGGTCTTTCATCATCCCCCAAAACTTCTCGCGGGGATTGTTGAGCTGCAGCAGGACATAGTCGCCGACGTTCATGCGCTCACCGCCTTTCCGAAAGCTCGATCAACACCCCATGGGCCGCCTCGGGATGCAAAAACGCCACGCGCTTGCCGTCGGCCCCGGGCACCGGAACCGAATGAATCAGGCGAAAGCCCTGGGCCGCCAGATCCGCCAGCGCGCGCTCCAGATCCTCGACCGCGAAACACACGTGGTGGATCCCCTCCCCGCGCCGGGCCAGGAACCGTCCGATCGGCGACTCCGGATCGGTCGGCTCGAGCAGCTCGATCCGGCTCTCGCCCACCGGCAGAAACGCGGCCGTCACGCCCTGGGTCGGGACGGCTTCGCGCTTCTCCTCGGTGATGCCCAGGGCGCGATAGACCCCGAGCGCCGCGTCGATGGAGGCAACGGCCACGCCCAGATGATCGATCTTGTAGGCGATCACGAGACGCTCTCGGCGTGGACGCGCGGCGCGGCGCCGACGATCCCGCCGAAGAGACGCGCGGCGGCGGAGTAGGGATCCTCCCGGCGATCCAGCACGGCGCGGACGGCGTCCTCCAGCCCCTGGGGCCTCCGCGCGCGGTCCTCGACGGCGCGCCGGAAGCGCTCCTCGAGCAGCGCCAGTAACCGCGATCGCGCCCGGACCGCGCGCCGCGCCGCACCTTCTCCCGTGGCCGCCAGATGGGAGCCGTGCGCCTCCAGGGCCTCGACGGCTTCCGCCACCCCCGCGCCCGTAGGGGCCGATGTCTTGACGATCGGAGGGCGCCAGTCCTTCTCGGGCGAAACGTCCAGCATCATCGCCAGCTCCGCGACCGCGCGGTCGGCCCCGCTTCGGTCGGCCTTGTTGACGATGAAGACGTCCGCGATCTCCAGGATCCCGGCCTTGATCGCCTGGATGTCGTCGCCCTGGCCCGGCACCAGCACGACCGCCGTCGTATCCGCCGCGCGCACGATGTCCACCTCGTCCTGCCCCACGCCCACGGTCTCGACCAGAATCACCTGGAACCCGGCCGCGTCCAGCACGTCCACGGCGTCGGAGGTCGCGCGGGCCAGGCCTCCGAGCGTGCCCCGCGTGGCCATGGAGCGGATGAACACCCCGGGATCGGTGTAGATCTCGGACATGCGGATCCGGTCGCCCAGGATCG
>JBDTXY010000424.1:0-3037 GCA_040005945.1 Acidobacteriota bacterium | reverse complement strand
TCATGGCCTTGGCCAGCCCGAAGTCCAACAGCTTCACGCCCGACTTCGTGAGCATCACGTTGCCCGGCTTCAAGTCCCGGTGCACGATCCCCTGCCGGTGCGCCTTGTCCAAGGCGTCCGCGATCTCGACGCCGTGCCGCAGCGTCTGCTCGAGCGGCAGCGGCCCCTTGCCGAGGCGATCCGACAGCGTCTCGCCCTCGAGCAGCTCCATGACCAGGTACTCGGTCTCGCCCTCGCGCCCCACGTCGTAGAGCGCGCAGATGTGCGCGTGCGACAGCTGCGAGATCATCCTCGCCTCGCGCTCGAAACGCTGACGAACTTCCGGAGATGCGGACAGACGCTCGGGCAGCACCTTCACCGCCACCGTCCGCTCCAGCCGTGTGTCCCGCGCCTTGTACACCTCACCCATTCCACCCGCGCCCAAGGGCGACAGGATCTCGTAGGGACCCAGGCGCACGCCCGCCGTCAGAGTCATCTCTTGGGTTCCGGCTCCCAGTTGACGACGATCGTGATCGGAAGCTGGGCGTCTTCCAGCCCGCGCGAGTTGACGACGAAGCGCTGCCCGTCCAGCGCCGCGTCGAAGTGGTTGCGGGCCTCGACGAGGGGCAGGATGCGCGTCTGGAAGAGCGCCTGCGGAGCGCCCGGCTCCAGAGGCGTGCCGGGAAGGATGTCGACGGCCATGATCTTCCGGTCGGGCGAGACGTAGAAAAGCTCCTTTCCGTCCCCGCGCCACCGCGGCTGCCGGCCGCCGCCCAAGGAAATCTGCCGTCGCTCGCCCGGCTCCGGAAAGCTCTTGACGAAGATCTCGAAGACACCCGACTCCTCCGATTCGTAGGCCACCCGGCGTCCGTCGGGTGACAGACGCGCCCCGCTCTGATTGAACCTGGCCTGGAGGATCGGACGGCTCTCTCCGCTCTTCAGATCGCGCAACCAGACATCCGTGTGAAACACCCGCCAGTCGATGACGTCGTAAAGGATGTACCGACCGTCCCGGGACCAGTCATCCAAGGGTGCGAAAGCCGGCGCCTTGAACAGAAGCTTTTCCGGCTCGGCCCCATCGGCGTCGCGGACATAGACCTCACCCGACGGATACGTGCTGTACAGGATCCTTCGGCCATCGGGACTCCAGAGAGGCGTCGAGGAGACCGACACCTGCGAAGACAGGCGGGTGAGGTGTCCGCGCTCGAGGTCGATCGTCCAGATGCTCGCCTGCAACGCCTCCGGATCCATGCGCGGCACGGCGAGCCGGCGGCCATCGGGCGACAACGTGGGTTCCCAGTACGAACCGGCCGGGCCGATCGCCTGAAGCTCGCGGCCGGAGCGGTCGTACAGGAGAAGTCGGCTGACGGTGGACCCCCCGGTCTGGCAGGCGAGCAGGCCCGTGCCGGACGCGGAGACGGCTATGGCAGCGGTCGCGGCGGAATCGAAGGAGATGTTGTCCATGACGGGGAACGCCGCCCCCGCAACGCGGCGCCGCTTCGCGTCGAATCGCTGGCCCATCAAACGGCCGCCGCTCGGGTACAGCACGTAGCCGGTCGAGGCGCAGATGGCCCCTCCATCCGTGGATGCGATGCGGGTCGTCTCCTGCGACTCGAGCGAAGCCACGTAGACGCCGGACGTCACCTTGGGGTCGGTGCCAAACGCGAAGTAGAGAAAGTTGCTGCCGTCGGGCAGAAAGCTCGGCCAGCGAAAGCTCTGCCCCGACACGGCGCCGAGATGCGGAAGGACTTGCGCCTTTCCCCCGCCTTCCGCCACGCGGGAAATCTGTCCTCCGGTCTGGGCAGAGAAGACGATCGTCCCGCGCGAGCCCCAGGATCCGCCCCGGGGCTCGGGAGCATCGCAGAGGATCTGCGGAGCGCCCCCCAGGACGTCGATCCGCTTCAACTTCTGTTGCGCGAAGAAGGCGACGAAGCGGCTGTCGGGAGACCAGAAGGGATAGGCAGCGCCGTCGGTCCCCTCGAGCATCCGCGACTCCAGCGCCTCGAGCGGCCGGATCCAGAGCAGGTCACGGCCGTCTGAAGTCGTGGCGACGAAGACGAGCCTCCGGCCGTCGGGCGAGATCGCCGGCATCACCTGATAAGCCGCTCCCGGAGGCGGAGGGATCGTGAAGCGGATGCTTGCGCCCGGCGCGGGCCCGCGCGCGCGCCGCGGCAACACGAGCGCTCCGAGCAGCGCGAGCAGGAGCAACGCCGCGGCCAGCCAGCCCGCGGCCTCGCGGCGACCCCGAGCCGCTCGCGATGGCTCGGAGGGACCCTCCCCGGTTTCGCGAATCTCCTCCAGCCCGAGGCCGGCGTCCCGCGCGCTCTGATACCGACGCTCCGGGTCCTTGGCGAGGCACCGCCGGACCAGGCGCTCGACACTCCCGGGAGGCGCCGCCTGAAGTGTCGACATGGGCGCGGGCTCGGAGGTCATGATGGCCGAGATCAGCGATGCTTGGCTCGAACCGGAAAATGCCGGGCGGCCCGTCGCCATCTCGTAGAGCAAGCACCCGAGCGCCCAGATGTCCGCCCGCGCGTCGGCCTCCCGGCCCTCCAGCTGCTCCGGGGCCATGTACTGGAACGTCCCCAGGATCGTGCCCTCCTGCGTCAGCCCCTGCTGCGTCGGAGCCGACGTCAGCTGAGATCGAGGAACGGCCGGCGCCATCGCTTTTGCTAAACCGAAATCCAAGAGCTTCACACCCGACTTCGTCAGCATCACGTTGCCGGGCTTCAGATCCCGGTGCACGATCCCCTGCCGGTGCGCCTTGTCCAGCGCGTCCGCGATCTCGACGCCGTACCGCAGCGTCTGCTCCAACGGGACCGGACCCTTCGCGAGACGATCCGATAGCGTCTCGCCCTCCAGGTACTCCATCACCAAGTACTCGGTCTCGCCCTCTCGGCCCACGTCGTAGAGCGCGCAGATGTGCGGATGCGAGAGCTGGGAGATCGTCTTCGCTTCGCGCTCGAACCGCTGCTGCACCTCGGGCGACGCGGACATGTGCGACGGCAGCACCTTCACCGCCACCGTCCGCTCCAGACGCGTGTCCCGCGCCTTGTAC
>JBDTXY010000423.1:0-3059 GCA_040005945.1 Acidobacteriota bacterium | reverse complement strand
AGCACGATCCACGGCCTCTTCGAGAGGCAGGTCGAGCGCACTCCGGAAAAGGTCGCGGTCCGGGACGGAAGCGGCGAGGTCACGTTCAGGGAGCTCAACAGGCGGGCGAACCGACTCGCGCACTTCCTGCGCCGCCGCGGAGTCGGCCCTGAGGTGGCCGTCGGAGTGTCGTTGGAGAGGACCGTCCGGATGCCGGAGGCGCTTCTCGCCGTCCTGAAGTCGGGCGGCGCCTTCATGCCTCTCGATCCCTCGTATCCCGCGGAGCGGCTCGGGTTCATGCTGCGCGATTCCGAGGCTCCGGTGCTCCTCACGGAGGACCGGCTGGCCGGCCGCTTCCCCGCCGGCCAGGCGGAGATCGTCCGTCTCGATTCGGGCCTGGACCTCTCCGCCGAGCCGGACACGAACCCGGGCGGCGGCGCGCGCTCCGACAGCCTCGCCTACGTCATCTACACCTCGGGATCCACGGGAACTCCGAAGGGAGTGGAGGCGATCCATCGCGCTTCCGTCAACCGCTTCGCCTGGATGTGGGCCGCCTATCCCTTCGAGCGCGGAGAAGTCTGCTGCCAGAAGACCGCTCTCTCGTTCGTCGATTCCGTGTGGGAGATCTTCGGCCCGCTGCTCCAGGGAATCCCCCTCGTGATCCTCTCGGACGAGGCCGTGAAGGACCCCCGCTCGCTCGTGCGAGGCCTCGCCGACGGCGGGGTGACGCGCATCGTGCTGGTTCCGTCTCTCCTTCGCGGCATCCTCGATTCGGGAGCGGACCTGGCGCGCGAGCTCTCGAGACTCCGACTGTGGGTGGCGAGCGGCGAGACTCTCCCGGCCGAGCTCTATTCGAGGTTCCGAGCCGCGCTGCCGGATGCCGTCCTCCTGAACCTCTACGGGTCGTCGGAAGTCACGGCGGACGTGACCTGCTACGCGGGAGAGGGAGAGACGCCCGAAGGAGTGGGCATCGTTCCGATCGGCCGGCCCATCTCGAATACGCAGATCTACATCCTGGACGGCAGCCGGCAGCCCGTCCCTCCCGGGGTGACCGGCGAGATCTACGTCGGCGGCCACGGGTTGGCGCGCGGATACCGCCATCGCCCGGACCTCACGGCCGAAAGATTCATCGCGGACCCCTTCCGGCGCGCGCCCGGGGCTCGCCTCTTCAGGACGGGAGACCGGGGCCGATACCGCACCGATGGACAGATCGAATACCTCGGACGGGCCGACCATCAAATCAAGCTCCGGGGCCGCCGGATCGAGCTGGGTGAGATCGAGTCCGCGCTGGCCGCGCATCCCGCCGTGACGCAGGCGGTCGTCACGCTGAGAGAGGATCATCCGGGCGACGCGCGGCTCGTCGCCTACGTCGTTTCCGAGCCCGAGGCGGCGGGAGCGACCGTGGATTGGAGAAGTTTCCTCGCAAGCCGCCTGCCGGACTTCATGGTGCCGTCGACTTTCGTCTCCCTCGACGCGCTGCCGTTGACGCCGAGCGGAAAGATCGACCGGGCCGCGCTCCCGGGGCCGGGCGCGGGTCGTCCGCAGCTGGCCGCCGTGTTCGTGCCCCCGCGCAACACGGTCGAGGAGAGGATCGCCGGCGTCTGGTCGGACATCCTGGGCGCCGAGCGCGTCGGGATCCACGACAACTTCTTCGACCTCGGCGGGCACTCCCTGCTCGCCGTGCGGCTCGTCGCCAGGCTCGAGAAGGAGTTCGGACGGCCCGTGGCCCTGGCGACGGTCTTCCGGGCACCGACGGTCGCCGAGCTCGCGGAGATCCTCGAGGGCCCCAGCATTTCCAGGCGCCGCGTTCCGTCTCTCATCGCGTTGCAGTCCGGGGGGACGCGCCCGCCGTTCTACTGCGTCCACGCGATCGGAGGAATCGTCCAGTATCACTATCGCGGCCTCGCGCGGGCCCAGGGCCCGGACCAGCCGTTCTACGGGCTGCAGTCGCAGGGCCTGGATGGGGGACGCGCGCCGTACGAGACCGTGGAAGAGATGGCGGCGCACTACATTCGTGAGATCCGCGAGGTCCAGCCCCATGGACCGTACTACCTCGGCGGGTATTCGTTCGGCGGGAAAGTGGCGTTCGAGATGGCTCGCCAGTTGCGTGCCCAGGGGGAGCGGACCGCGTTCCTGGCGTTCTTCGACACCTTCAACATTCCGCTGACGCCGGGGCCCACGCGCCTGGACGTCGTCCGCGGCCGGACGCGGGCGCACATCGCGGCCCTCAGGAAGGGGAGCCTCCGGCAGAAGGCCTCCTATCTCCTCGATCGCGTCGAGACTCTCCGCACCATGCTCCGTCGGCGCCGGGATCGAATCCTGGAGCCTTTCGTCAAGCCGATGGAGAGGGCGCAGCGGAAAGTCCGGAAAGCGAACCTCCGCGCCACCATGCGGTACGTGGCCGGATACTACGAAGGCGGCGCCACGATCTTCCGGGCGATCGAGCGCACGACCGACCGCGACCGCGTGCAGACGTACCCGCTGCTCGGCTGGGAAAAGCTTTGCGGCGAAGGCGTCGAAATCTGCGAGGTCCCGGGTGGCCACTCCTCGCTGATGGAGGAAGAGGCGAACGTGCGGCGCCTGGGCGAGGCGCTCGCGGAGCGCTTGCGCCGCGCTCAGGAGCTGGAGCTCGGGAGGGTCAAGCCTCCCCCGGCGGCGGTGCGGTCGGATGGGCGGCAGCTCAAGCCCTAGCTCTCGAGATCCTCGCGCTTTACAACCTGATTGACCATGCCCAGCGTCTTAGCTTCGGCTGCCGTGATGGAGTCGCCGGTGAACAGCATTTCCTTGGCCTTGCGGTGGCCGACTTCGTAGGCGTGAACGAAGAACTCGTGCCCATTGACGCCAAACGCGACGACCGGGTCGGAAAACTCAGCATCCTCGCTCGCAATGATCAAATCGAACGGCCACACCAGCATCAAGCCTCCGGCGATCGCCTTGCCCTGAACCTGCGCGATCGTCGGCTTTGGCAGGTTGCGCCAACGCCAGCAGAAGCCGAGATAGATCTCCTGCTCCTGGGCCATCCAACCTTCGGCACCGGGCTGGCTGTATCCGCCGACACCCATGACCGGCGGGCCGTGGTC
>JBDTXY010000422.1:0-3061 GCA_040005945.1 Acidobacteriota bacterium | reverse complement strand
GGACGGCGATCGCGGAGCCTTGGGGCGCCGCCGCGCGCAGCGCCGTGTCGGCCGGATCGGCCTGGCCCGATGCGAGCGCCGCCGGCAGCGCCCAACACCATCCCGCCAGGACGGCGCGGAGTTTCATGGCACGCCCTCCGCGCTCCGCGCGTCGCGACCGATCCGCGCCGCTTCGTCCAGCAGCGCCAGGAGGTCTTCCTCTCGCGTGCGGAAGTTGGTGATCGAAACGCGCAGGGCCGTCCGCCCCTTCAAGATCGTGGGCGCCAGGAAGAAGGATCCGTCGGCCACCAGGCGGTTCACGATCCGGCGGTTGATGCGGTCCAACTCGCCGTCGGAAACGGTCCGATCCGCGGGGCGATACCGGAAGTTCGCGATCGAGAGCGGAGACTCGGCCAGCCGCTCGAAATCGGGGCGCCGGTCCACCTCCGCGGCGAGGAAGCCCGCCAGCCGGACGTCGCTGCGAATCTGTTCCGCGTAGGCGCGGCGCCCGTGGGTCTTCAGCCCCATCCAGACCTTCAGGGCCTTGAAGCCGCGCGAGAGCTCGACGCCGCGCTCCGCGAACCACGCGGGACCCGGGAAGGGACTCTCGGGGTCCGAGGCCAGGTATTCCGGAAACTTGCGGAAGGTCGCGGAGAGCCGGCCCGGCTCGCGCACCAGGGTCGCGCCGGCCTCGTAGGGGACGTAGAGCCACTTGTGCGGGTCCGCCGCGATGGAGTCGGCGCGCTCCATGCCGGCGAACAGCGGTTTCAGCTCCGGCACGATCGCGGCGAACGCGCCGTACGCGCCGTCGACGTGAAACCAGAGCTTCTCGCGCCCGCAGAAATCTGCCAGCGCGTCCAGCGGGTCGATCGCGCCGGTGTTCACGGTCCCCGCGTTGCCGACCACGATCGCGGGAAGAAATCCCGCGCTCCGGTCGGCGGCCACGGCCGCGGCCAGATCGGGCATCCGGATGCGGAACCGTTCATCGCTCTCGATCCGGCGCAGCTGCCGCGTGCCGATGCCCAGGAGGTCCACCGCCTTGTCGACGCACGCGTGGACTTGGTCGGACGCATAGACGGTCAGCCGCGGCCGGTCCGGCCCGGCCAGCCCGTCTTCCCGCACGTTGCCCGGAGTCATCGCGCGCCGGGCCGCGGCCAGGGCGGTGAAGTTCGCCATCGAGCCGCCCGAAACCAGGATGCCTTCGGCCGAGGCCGGGAAGCCCAGCATCTGCGCCAGCCACTGCAGAACGCGCTGCTCCACGTGCACCGCGGCGTGGTCGCCGCCCCAGCAGTTGGGATTCATGGCGGCGGCCAGGTAGTCCGCCAGAATGCCGATCGGGTCGGCCGTCGCATTGATGAAACCGTAGAAGCGCGGGTGGGAGTTGCCCATCGGAAAGGGCAGGATGTGGCGGCGCGTGAAGGCCAGGACCTCTTCGAAGGGCTGGCCCTCTTCGGGGAGAGGCTCGTCGAAGAGCGCCGCGCTCGACCCGATCTTCCCGAAGACGGCGTGGGACAGCAGCTCCTCGCGGTGAGACGCCACGGCTTCGGTCGTCAGCGCGCCGAGCCGCCGGATCTCCTCGGGGGAAAGATCGAAGGTCGGCTTGGTCATGGTCGCGTCATCCCGAGCGTAGCGAGGGATCCCGGGCTCTGTCCGCAATCGTGGCGGTCGAGTCCGGGATCCCTCGTCGCTAGCTCCTCGGGATGGCTGGCATCCGCTACTGCACGACCCCGCAGCCGAACCGCCCGCCCGCGTTTCCGGACGGCTGCGTCGTCAGGTCGTCGGCTTTCTCGTGAACGACCACCGCCTTGCCGACCACCGAATTGGGGCCCGGCTTGACCGTCAGAAGATCCGATGTGATCTCGAGATGTCCCTTTCCATCCGCGCCGACCTCGATGTTGCCCAGGTCCCCGTTATGCCGCGCCTTGTCGGTGGGGCTGGCGTGCGGGTTGCCGGAGGCATTGAAGTGCCCGCCCGCGGAGGCGGCGTCGGGCGCCGAGCAGTCGCCCTTCTCGTGCAGATGCAGGCCATGGGTGCCGGGGGCCGCGTTTTCGACCCAGATCTCGGCCTTGATTCCGCCCGCCGAGAGCTCCGTGAAGACCGCCTTGCCCGTCACTTTGGATCCGCTGCGGGACTCGATCGTGGTTTTGGCCGTAGCCGCCGTGTCGTGAGCCCACGCGCCCGTACAAGCCAGCAGGGCCGCGGTCGCGATGGCCGCCGAGCCCAATGTGCCGATTCTCTTCATCTCGTCCTCCTTCATTAATGAGGCGGAGATAATACCTTCGCGCAGCCTATGATTCCGGCCGTGGAGCCCGTCGCCGTGTCCCGCCCCCTCCTGTTCGGCCTGGTCGCCGTGGGAGCGCTGGCCGCCATTGTCGCGCCGCCGCCGACCGCGTCCTTCGCGGCGGGATTCGGCGCGGGTGCGGGCGCCGTCTTCGTACTTTCGTTCATGAAGGGCTCCTCGGCCAATCGCGGCGGCGCCCAAAGCTCGGAGGGCGGGGAGGACGAGCCGTGAAGGTTCTCGTCGTCGAGGATGAGCAGCGGATCGCGCAATTCCTGAAGAAGGGGCTGGCGGAGAAGGGCTATCTGGTGGAGACGGTCGGAGACGCAGACGCGGCGCTGGAGCACATGTCCGGATCACCCCCGGACTTGATCATCCTGGATCTGATGATCCCCGGCTCGCGCGACGGGCTGGAGCTCTGCCGGGAGCTGCGAGCCCGCGGCGTCCGTTCCAAGATCCTGATGCTGACCGCACGGGACACCGTCGAAAACAAGATCGAGGGGCTCGACTCCGGCGCCGACGACTACCTCGTCAAGCCGTTTTCCTTTCGCGAGCTGTTGGCCCGAATTCGGGCGCTCTTGCGCCGGACCGAGGTCGTGGAGCCGGGCCCTCTGGTGTTTCAGGACTTGAGCTACGAGCCCGAGTCGCGCGAAGTCGTCCGCGGCGAGGAGACCGTGCGGCTGACGGTGCGGGAGGGCGCGCTCTTCGAGTTGCTGTTGCGGCGGCGGGGCAAGGTCGTTTCCCGGTCCGAGATCCAGGCGCGCATCTGGGAGGATTCCTTCGACCTTTCCACCAACATCATCG
>JBDTXY010000421.1:0-3071 GCA_040005945.1 Acidobacteriota bacterium | reverse complement strand
TCGCCTCGCCCTGCTCGATGCGCTTGGCGATGCGGACCTCGCCCTCGCGGTCGAGCAGCTTGACCGTGCCCATCTCGCGCAGATACATCCGCACCGGGTCGTTGGTCTTCTCGACCGCGTCACGGGCCTCGTCGGCCGCGTCCGCTTCGAGCGCCGCGCGGCGGCGGGCGGCGCGATCCGGGTCCGTGACGATCTCGATGCCCAGCTCGAAGAAGCGCTCGTAAATCAATTCCAGGTCCTTGGGGACGGCCGTCGCCTCGTCGGAGAGGATCGTGTGGATCTCCTCGTAGAGCAGATAGCCCTTCTCCCGTCCGCCCTTCACGAGCAGCCCGACTTCGGGGTACTTTTCCTCAATCGCCAAGTTCGTTTCCTTTCCGCCGCGAACGGCGGCCCAATTCCGCCCGACGTCGCATGATCTGAGACTTGCGCAGCATGAGCTCGGTCAGCTCCTGCGACGAAGCCTCCCCCGTCTGATCGATCGCTCTTTGGATATCCGCGCCTTCGCGCTCCAAGTACTTGACCTCGAGCTTCTTGAGGAGCTCCTCGACGCCTTTCTCGGTCATCTCGGACTCCTGGAGTGCGAAACCGGCGAGAAACGTCCGCTCTTCCTCCGTAAGGTCTGCGATTTGCCTTTGAAAATCAACAGTTTCCGCCTCGGTGGAGGCCTTTCGGAGCACCGACACGATGCGTCGAACCCGGGCATCCGTTAGAAAATCCTCTTGTAAGGTCTGCAAGATCAGCGAGTTATGCGTGTTTCCAGTCGTCAGCACTTGGAGCAGAAGGCCTTCCGCGGGGGGAGCTGGCATTTGGGATAACGCTTCGCTATTCCCGGGTCTCTCCACATCTCTAGAACGCGCTTTGACGGCTTCGAGATTCGTCTTGTCGGCGCCCCAGAGCACTTCCAGGGGAACCGCCACGGCGGCGGAGAGCTTGCGGTACTCCTCGTAGCGCAGGATGCGGTCGGGGATGGCGACGAGGATTCCGAGCAGGATTCCCAAACGCTCCCGTTTCTCGGTCGAGGAGATCCCGGGCTCCTGCGGTTGCACGTCCTCCAGAAGCCATGTGAGGTAGTCCGGCGCTTCTTCCACCTGGCGGGCCAGGGCTTCCGGACCCTCCCTTTGGAGGAGGTCGTCGGGATCCTCCTCTCCGGGCAGTCTCGCCACGGCGGCCTCGAAACCCAGGGCCAGAATGTGCGTGAGCGCCGAGTGCGTCGCATGGCGGCCCGCCACATCGCCGTCGTAACACACGATCGCGCGCGGGCAGAGACGGCGCAGCCGCTCCGCCTGTTCGGGTGTCAGCGCCGTGCCCATCGAGGCCACCGTCTCCGCCAGCCCCGCGCGCAGGAGCGCGAGATGGTCGAAGTAGCCTTCCACCAGAACCACGCGATCGCGCTTGCGAATCGTCTCGCGCGCCTCGAAGAGTCCGTAGAGGAGGCGCTTCTTGGAGAAGATCGGCGACTCGGGAGAGTTCAAGTACTTGGGCTCGCCCCCCGGAGACAGCGCGCGGCCGCCGAAGCCCACCGGCCTCCCGCGCTCGTCGCGCACCACGAACAGCAGCCGATCTCGGAACCGGTCGTAGGAGCCCTTGCCCTCGGCGCGCGGCTGGAGCAATCCGGCCTCGATCAGAAGCTCTTCCGGAAAGGCTCCCGAGAGCGCGGTCGCCAGACTGTCCCACGCATCCGGGGCGTGGCCCAGAGAAAGCGACTTCCACATCTCGGCGGGTACACCCCGACCCTCCAGGTACTTCGCGGCGGAGTTGCCCGGTCTTCCCAGCTTCTCGGCATAGAAACGCTGCGCGGCCGCCACGGCCTCGAAGAGCCGTTCCCGCTTCTGGTCCTGCGGCCCCCGCCGCTGCCGTCGAGGGATGGAAACCCCGAAGCGCGACGCCAGCGCCTCGACGGCCTCGGGAAAGTCGAGCCGGTCGATCTGGCGCACGAAATGGATCACGTCGCCCCCGGCGCCGCAGCCGAAGCAATGGTAGAGGCCCTTGTCGCGATCCACGGTAAAGGAGGGCGTGCGCTCCGAGTGAAACGGGCAGAGCCCCTTCCACGAGCGGCCGGCCTTCTTCAGCTTCGTGTGGTCCCCGATGACCGCGACGATGTCGGCCGCGGATCGGAGCTCGGCGAGGACGGAGTCGTTGATGTCGAGGTCTGAGGCCAAACGTCAAACCTATCGCAGTTCGATGATCGTCGCTCCGTTGCCGCCCTCCCGCGCGTCGGCCGCTCGGAGCGAGGCCACCGACGGGTGATTTCGGAACTCCTCCCGGATGCCCGCGCGCAGGCGGCCCGTCCCGTGGCCATGGATAACACGGAGGCGTCCGGCTCCCGCCATCACCGCCTGATCCAGCGCGCGCGCGACGGCGTCCACGGCCTCGTCCAGTCGCTGTCCGATGACGTGGACCTCCGGCGTGGGACCTCCGGTGGAGTCCGGCGCCGGTGTTGAAACCGTGCCGCGGGATCTCGCCGTCGCCTTCGGCGATCCCTTCTGCGGCGGCTCCAGGTCCTTCCGTCTCACCTTCAGGCGCTTGCCCTGGATCTCCATGTGGGCCCAGTTCCCGTCGAAAGAGACGACGGTTCCTTCCGCACCCAGGCCGCGCACGCGCGCCCTCTGGCCGGGCTCCACGGCGCGCGACTTCTCCTCTTGCGCTTCGCGCGCCTGGTCCAGGACGTCTTCCGCGGCGGCGGCGCGCTCGGCCTCTTCCAGGATTCGCTGCGACGACGCCTGAGCCAGGCGCGCGGACTGGTTGCGCACACCCTCCAGCTCCTCGTCCACGCGGCGCGCCAGCTGGTCTCGCGCGCGCTCGAACCCGGCCAGCCCCTCCGCGAGCATGCGCGAGCGCTCCTCGCCCAGTTTCCGGCGGTCGCCGTCCAGCCGCTCGGCCTCACGGCGGGTCGCCTCCCGCTCACGGGCGAGTTCTTGCTCGGATCGCCGGAGCCGCTCCAGGGCCTGTTCGGCGTCCGTCTCGGCCCGCTCGCGACGCTCCCAGGCCTCGCCCAGGATCACGCGCGCTCGCTCCAGCACGGCCGCCGGAATGCCGCGGTCCTGGGCCACCGACAGGGCGTGGCTCCTTCC
>JBDTXY010000420.1:0-3088 GCA_040005945.1 Acidobacteriota bacterium | reverse complement strand
CCGGGCGGCGCCGCCACGTAGCGGCCTCCCGTGTACTTCGGCGCGATCTCGGCGGGCACGGGCTCGACGCCGTAGGGCTGGCGCGGAAGTCGGCCGAAGAGCGACGGGAGCCTTCCGTCGATGCGCTTGGCGATCCACGCCGCGTGCTTCAGGAGCTCTTCGGGCGTCTTCGCGTAGAAGCGGGGATCGGTGCGCAGGAACTTCAGGAAGTCGGCGAAGCTGCCGGAGAAGCCCGTCTTCCGGACGACCTCCTCCATCTCGCCCCGGATCCGCCGGACCTCGTCGAGCCCGAGGGCGTGGATCTGGTCCGGCGTGCGATCGAGCGTCGTGAAATGCCGGACGAGGTAGGCGTAGAACTCCTTCCCGCCTTCCATGTCGCCCGCTCCGACCGTCGCACGGGCGCGTGGGATGTACTCCTTCGTCATGAACTCGAGGAAACTCCGGTAGGCGGGAACGACCTCCTCGCGAATCGCGGCTTCCCCGGCCGCCTTCAGCCGGGCGCGATCCGCCTCGGGTAGGCCGGGAGGGAACGCCGCGAACGGCGCGAAGAAGCGGCTGCGCGACGGCTCCGCCACGACGTGGGCCTCGATCGTTTTCTCGTAGCCGTTCAAGACGGCCCGAGGCGCCGTCCATCCGGTCCGGATCCCTTCGCGCAACAGGTCGACGTTCTGCCGCGCGTACTCGGGAAAAGCGCGCAGGCGTGCGACGTAATTCTCGTAGTCCTTCGCGGTGTCGAAGGTGGTCTGGGCCGGCAATTGCGCGAACTCCATGTGAAAACCGCTGTCGGCGTTGATCGGGAAGCGGTATCGATGAAGCTCGAAATCCCGGATCGAGTCCTCGAGCTGAAAACGGAGCAGACTGTGGCTATCGCGGTCGGTGTCGTCGAGACCGGCGAGATCGATCGCGCGAAGGCGTTCGAGGAACCGGCGCCGCGCCTCCGTCCGGCGCGACAGGTCGGCGAGCCGGACCGACGGAAGCCGATCGTCGAATCGGTGGTCGCCGACGGAAGTCGCGAACAGGGGATCCTCGCGCAACTCGAACTCCCAGGCCTCGTCGAAGAGCGCGTGGAGCGTCATTTTCGCCTCCGAGCCGGTTCGGGCCCCCGCATGAGGAGCGACGGTCCGCGAGCGCCAGGATGCTGGCGGCGAATGCGCGTCGGAGTCCGACGGGGCGGGCAGGGGGCCCCGCTCGCGCGCCCGTCGAGTCGACTCCATCCCGCCGAGGCGCGGGTCCGAAGGTCTTCACGCTCTCCTCAATGCTGCGCCTGCCGCCTGCCGCCAGAAATTCCCCGAGCGACTCCGGAGCGCATCGTAATGCCTGGCGTCCATGGCGAAAAGGAGAACCCGGAGGTCAAAAAGTCGTGGCCGGTGCCTCCCGCACCTGTCGCACGAGCTCCTCGGCCGTGAAGGGCTTCTGGACGAACGGGAGGCCGCGACCGATTCCCGTGATCTTTACGACGATGGATCGCTGAAGCCGGACATGTACAGCACTCTCAGGGCGGGAGCCTTGACGTGGAGCCGGCTGAGCAGCTCGGGACCGCCGCACCCGGGCATGATCATGTCCGACACGACCAGATCGATCGCGTCGGCATGGTTTGCGACTCTCTCCGCGTCGTCACCGTTCGCCGCTCGGCTCCCACGGCGGCGAGTCCCTCATTGCGTCGGAGGCCTCGAGCAGCCGGTGGCCGTGATGGCGCAGCAGCGCCACGAGGAACGCCCGGTTGGCGGCGAGGTCGTCAACGACCGGGATGGTGGCGATGGCCGGCCTCCCTGGAAAGTCTCCGGATCATGGTCCGCCCGCCGCGGCCTGCACCGCGGGCAGCAGCGTCGTCAGGCCGAAGGAGCTTTCGTGCCGCAGGGAGTTGATGAAGAGCGCGGGCGTTCGAACGATGCCGTGCCGAAGGCCCGCCTCCCGGCCGGCGCGGACCCTCGCCAGGTGGACGCGTTGGCCCATCTCCCGCCCGAACCGGACGACGTCCAGGCCCGCCTCCTCCGCACATCTCGCGACGTGAAAATCGTTCGACTCCGGGGAGGTCTCGAACATGCGATCGTGCATCTCCCAGAACTTGCCCTGAGACGCCGCGCACTCGGCCGCCTCGGCGGACTCCTCGGCATTCGCGAACTTCAGGGGCTCGGGAAAACAGCGAAACACGTAGCGGAGCCGGCTGCCCATCCTCTTCTCGATCTCCTGGACGGTCCGATAGGCTCGTGCGCAGTCGGGATTGGAGAAGTCTCCGTAGCCGATCAGGGTGACCTTCGCCAGCGGCGAGCCGCGGACGTGGTCCGTCGAGGAAATCCGAACGTCGAGCCTCCGCGCTCGAGCGGCTGTCTCCATGCGTGTCCTTTCCGGGTCGGTCTGGGATATCCAGGCGCGGGAGCCTCGACGCTCCGGGCCTGTGAGGCCTTGGACGATGAGCATGGGCGCGTCGCGGACGCCCGTCCAATCGTTTGTTTCGATAGGATTGAGACCACTCAACGATCAAAGGGGACCCGGTGGAGCTTCGCCATCTTCGATATTTCGTCGCGGTCGCGGAAGAGCTCCACTTCGGCCGCGCCGCGAAGCGGCTCAACACCTCCCAGCCTTCCCTGAGCCAGCAGATCCGAAATCTCGAACGCGAGATCAAGGTGGAGCTCCTCCGTCGAACCCGGCGCCATGTCGCGCTGACGCCGGCGGGCGAGCGCTTCCTCCAGGAAGCCCGCGGCATTCTCGCGGCGGCCGAGCGCGCCGCCGGCCTCGCGAGGGAGGCGTCGCGGGACGAGTCTCGGAGGGTCGTCCTCGGCATTTCCCCGGACACCGACTGGCTTTTCCTGGGGAGGGTCCTCCGCCTCTTCGCCGAGCACGTTCCGTTCGTCGACGTCGTTTTTCAGATTCTGACCCCGGAGGCCCAGGTCGCCGCGCTTCGCGAGGGCCAGATCGACGCCGGGTTCGTCGGCCTTCCCCTGGAGGCGGAGGGCCTCGTCACAGAGACGACCGGCCGCGTGCGCCTCATGGTCGCGCTTCCCGAGAAACACCCCATGCCCGCCACGTTCTCGTGGGATTCGACCCGACCGACGATCATGGCACCTGGATTGCTGACGCAGCCCGTATG
>JBDTXY010000419.1:0-3091 GCA_040005945.1 Acidobacteriota bacterium | reverse complement strand
GCCCAGCTCGCCACGATCGACGGAAGATCCGGGAAGTCGTTCGGCGCGGCAGCTCCGCGGAGGCAGTCCGGCGACGCCAGCCCGCCCGACCGCTAGCAGGGCAACAAGCCCGGACTGACGCCGAGCCGCGGCATCCGTCTTGCAGATTCGCTCGCAGGAGGAATCCATGCGCCTAACGCCGAGTCGTCTTCCGTCTGTCCTGCTCCTTGCGGGGTTGCTCGCGGGGTGTCGAAGTCAGGCGACCCCACCGCCTCCGTCAGCGTCCACCGGGGTTTCGACGGCCTCGAGCGACGCGAGAAAGCATGCATTTGAGGCCGCCGCAAAGTCTCTGAGTAAGAAGACCAACGCCCCGACCGACTCGATCGTCGGGGTATCACAGGACGAGACGACGTGGAACGATTCCTGCCTGGGGTGTCCCCAGACTAATGAAAAGTGCTCCCAGGTCCTGACCCCGGGTTACCGAATCGTCCTTCGCGTCAGCGATGCGACGTACGAATACCATACGGATCTGGGCGGGCGCGCCAAGCTGTGCAGTCAGGGGGGCCAACCCTGACGGGTCCCGAGACGGTGCTCACAGGGATCCGTTCGGCGACTGGCGCGACGCTTCCGGCCGCAGGCGGGGGCCACGCGATCCGCTGGATACCTATCCGAGACTACTGGCCAGCTCCAGGGGCGATCCGCCCCGGCTTCCCGCCGGAATGATTTTTGCAACGCGCACCACCTGACCGGGTAAGCCGGCCTACTACTGCCCCAGCGCCTCCCAGCGCGTTGAGGCCATCGGAGGGATCATGATCCAAGCCAAGGGTGTCGCATGCGTCGAGAATCGCCTTCGCTCGAAGAGGTTTCATTTTGCCGTTGCGGGCTCTCTTCTCTTTGTCCTGGGTCTGTGTACAGCGCTCGCACAAACTCCAACAAGCACGCCGACGACAACAGCGGCCCCGACGCTGACGCCGATCCTCACGCTGACGGCGACGCCCAACGCGTCGGCGAGCCCGACGGCCACACCGACACGGACCAAAACGCCGATCGCGCAGAAGACCAAGACGCCGACAACGCAAACGGCGACGCCCTTGCCCGGGAGCGAGGTCGTGGCGGGATACATCCCCGTCGCCGGGTCGACTGCCGGAAACTTCGGATCGTTCTTCCGGACCTCCGTCCAACTGCTCAATCCGGGCGGATCGTCCATCACGGGTCGGCTGATCTTCCATCCCACGGGTGTCTCCGGACAGCCGTCGGACCCCTCGCAAGCCTTTGCACTGGCTCCCGGACAAATCGTCTCCTATCCCGATTTCGTCGCGGCCCTGGGGCTCTCGGGGTTGGGGAGCGTCGACGTCACCGTGGGTGAAGGGCAGACGGCCCCCATCGTGATCACGCGCGTCTTCGACGACTCCGACACGGCCGGAACCAGCGGGTTCACCGAGCCGTTCGTCCTCGCGTCCGACGTTCCTTCGGAAGGATCCGGTTTCCTCGTGGGTCCCTCGGATGTCTCGCGGTTCCGCTTCAACATCGGCATCCGAACGCTGGACGGCACCGTCTCGTTGACGGCCACGGTCCGAGACTCGGCCGGAAACATCCTCCACTCGGTCAACCACACCTACGACCCGAACGTCTTTATTCAGACCTCCTCGACGGACTTCCTCGGGTTCACCCTCGGCAACGACCAGTCGATCGAGATCGCCTTCACGGGAGGCGGACTGATCGCGTACGGTGCCACGATCGACAACGTGAGCAACGACCCGAGCGCTCAGTTCCTGTCGTTCGTCCCGGCCACTCCGATCGCGCAGCAAACCGAGGCTCCGCGACGCGGATCCTCAACGCCAATGAAGCTGGCCCTGCTCCTCGCCATGCTGGGCGCGGGAGGGGCGGCAATCGTGATCGCGAAGCGTTAGAGCGCCGCGGAGTCGCATACAAGAGGCGGGCGGCCCGCGAGGGTCGCCCGCGCTTACCTCTCGATCCAGGACCGACCCCACCAGCACGTGGGCGACCGGGCGACGCGCTACCAGAATCCCGGCGCGCGTGCTGAAGCGTCAGACCCTTGGGCTTCCCCGGTTCACCAGGGCAATCGCCGAGATGGCGAGCCCCATCGACAGCACGATCGACGCGCTGAGCTTCTCTCCCGCCATCAGCCATCCCAGGAATACCGCGACGATCGGATTCACGTAAGTATGGGTCGCGACCAGGGTCGGGGGATAGTGCTTCAAGAGCCACGAATACGCGCTGAATGCGACCAGCGAACCGAAGAAGATCAGGAAGAGCAGGCCGAGCCACGAAGCCCGCGACACGGAACCAAGCTGGATCGCGTGAAGCTCGCCGCGCAGAAGGCTGCCCGCGAGCAGCATCAACGAGCCGCACAGAAGGGGCAGCGCGGCGTTGAGCGTCCCGCCGCCCTCCGGCTGGATCTTGCGCGAATAGACGATGCCGAGCGACCAGGCCACGGCGCTGATCAGAACGGTGACGAGGCCTGCGGCCACGCCGGGCCCGGTGGCGACATCCGGCCCGAAGAGCACGCCGACGCTGAGCGCGCCAAGCGCCAGGCCCGCGTAGGTCCAGCCGCGCGGCCGAGGCCCCAGCCTGAGCAGCGGCAGGAGGAATGCGACGATCGCCGGCTCGATGGCGATCACCAGCGCCGCGACTCCCGAAGGGACCTTCGTCTCCGCCCAGTGGAGGAGCCCGTGGCTGACGAAGAAGAAGAGGAAGCCGAGGATGATCCCCGCGCGGAAGCCCTGCCGCGTGGGACGCTCGCCCTTCCAAAGGGCCCAGGCGAGCAGGATCGATCCGGCGACTAGGTGCCGCGTGGCCGCCGTGAACAGCGGCGGGATCGACTCGACCGCGAAACGGATGGCGAGGAACGTGGAACCCCAGATCACATAGATCGCGAAGAAGGCGAGGATCGCCCGTAGCCGCGAGGGGCGGGCGGGCAGGAGTGCCGCTTCGGTCATGGCAACGGTTCCCGCGCTCATGGCGCGGCAGCATACCGCCCGGAGCCCCGCGTTCGGAGCCAGCTCAGGGTCAACGCTGAATTGCTGAATTCAGGATTTCAGATGTCGTAAAGCGGCGTGGCGTGAAGGGGGGTAAAACGTCAGCCTCCTGG
>JBDTXY010000418.1:0-3095 GCA_040005945.1 Acidobacteriota bacterium | reverse complement strand
CGTGACGGCCGCGCGATGCTCGTCGCCGCCGACACGGCTGTCGCTCCGGCCTGCGATCCCCCCTCGCCGATCCACTTAAGCTCGCTTCCGAGATCCGCGGCGTTCTGCCAGCGATCCTCCGGGTCCTTCGCGAGGCACTTTCGGACCACGCGATCGAGCGCCACCGGCGAGGCGGGCTGCACCGTCGAAATCGGCTGCGGTTCCGTGTGGAGGATCGCGCCGATGAGCGAGGCCTGGCTCGTGCCCGAGAACGCCTTCTTCCCTGTCGCCATCTCGTAGAGCACGCAGCCCAACGCGAAGATGTCCGTCCGCCCGTCCGCTTCCTTGCCCTCGAGCTGCTCCGGCGCCATGTACTGAAACGTCCCCAGGATCGTGCCTTCCTGCGTGAGCCCCTGCTGCGTGGGAAGCGCGGTCAGGCTCCCGGCCGGCGCCGCCGGCGTCATGGCCTTGGCCAGCCCGAAGTCCAACAGCTTCACGCCCGACTTCGTGAGCATTACGTTGCCCGGCTTCAAGTCCCGGTGCACGATCCCCTGCCGGTGCGCCTTCTCGAGCGCGTCCGCGATCTCCGTCCCGAACCGCAGCGTCTGCTCGGGCGGCAGCGGACCCTTCGCCAGCCGGTCCGAGAGCGTCTCCCCTTCCAGGTACTCCATGACGAGGTACTCGGTCTCGCCCTCGCGCCCCACGTCGTAGAGCGCGCAGATGTGCGAGTGCGAGAGCTGCGAAATCGTTCGAGCCTCGCGCTCGAAGCGCTGGCGGCTCTCCGGCGCCGCTGAAAGGCGCTGCGGCAAAACCTTGATCGCGACGGTGCGGTCGAGCCGCGTGTCCTTCGCCTTGTAGACCTCGCCCATCCCCCCGGCGCCGATCGGCGCGAGGATTTCGTAAGGGCCGAGGCGGGAGCCTGCGGGCAAGGTCAAGAGTGCGGAGAGGATATCGCGGCTGCCCGCGAACAGGGCTACAGGCTCTTGCGGAAGGGCCCCCAGATCTCGCAAAGACCGAGGCGGCTTCCGGCGGGGAGCGTCACTTCCTTCGCTCGGGCATCGAGCCGACGACGACCGTGATCGGGAGGGAGGCATCCTCCGGCCGCCGCGAATTGACGACGAAGCGCCGGCCGTCGGCGGTCACGTCGTAGTGGTTTCGGGCTTCCACGAGGGGGAGGATCCGCGTCTGGAACAGAACGTGGGGATTGCCGGCCGAGAACGCCGGCTCGGTTCGCACGTCCACGGCCATGAGCTTGCGGTCCGGGGAAATGAAGAAGAGCTCCTTGCCGTCGCCCCTCCAGCGTGGCTGGCTGCCGCCGCCCGCGGAAATCTGACGGCGGTCTTTCGCTTCCGGAAAGCTCCGGATGAAGATCTCATGGTCTCCCGACTCTGCCGACTCGTAGGCGAGCCACCGCCCATCGGGAGAAAGGCGCGCTCCCATCTGGTTGAACGGCTCGGTCAGGAGCCGCCGCTCCGTCCCGTTTTGGAGGTCCAGGAGCCCGATGTCGAAATGGAACGTCTTCCAGTCGACAACTTCGTGGACGAGGTAGCGGCCGTCTCGCGACCAGTCGTCGAGCGGACTGAAGCTGGGAGCCTTGTGCAATAACTTTTCTTTTTCCGCGCCGTGGATGTCGCGCGCCCAGATCTCGCCCGACGGAAAGGAACAGTAGGCGATCCGACGACTGTCGGGACTCCAGACGGGCGTTGCCGCGCGCTCGAACGAAAGTCGCGTGAAGTTGCCGCGCTCGAGGTCGACAGTCCAGATGCTCGATCCCATCGCCCGCTGGTCTCCGCGGGTCATGGCGAGCCAGCGCCCGTCAGGCGACAGGGCGGGCTCGATATAGGCGCCCGGTGGCCCGATCGCCCCCATCTCGCGTCCCGAACGGTCGTACCAGAGCAGTCGGCTCAGCGTGACCCCGCCCGTCTGGTACGCGAGGACCCCGCCCTCCGAGACCGAGAAGGCGGTCGCCCACGTCGAGATGGCGTCCCACCAGATGTTTTCGACCAGCGGAACGGCGTCTCCTGTGAGGCGCAGGCGTCGCGCGTCGAACGGCTGGCGCACCAACTGGTCTCCACTGCGATAAAGCAGGTAGCCGGGCGAGGCGTAAGCGGCTCCGGAGTCCCCGGAGGCAAGCCGCGTCGTGACTTTGGAATCGAGCGAGGTGACGAAGACGCCCGTGCGGGTTGCGTCGCTGCCGAACGCGAAGTACAAAAAGTGGCGCCCGTCGGGAAGGAAATTCGGCCAGCGGTATTGCTCGCCGTTCCGGGAAATCAGTTGTTCCAGCGGCCGCGCTCCACCGCCTGCCTCGCTGACGATTTTCATCTGGCCGCCCACGTCGGAGGAGAAGACGATCATGCCGGCGCTCCAGGCTCCGCCGCGTGCCCCCGGAGCGTCACAGAGCGTCTGCGGGGCTCCGCCGGCGGCGTCGATCCTCTTGAGCTTGCCCCGCGCGAAGAACGCGAGCGCGCGACCGTCGGGAGACCAGAAGGGAAAGGCCGCCTCGTCGGTGCCGTTGAGGACGCGCGCCTCCAGCGAATCGAGCGGCCGGATAAACACGAGGTCGCGCCCGTCCGCGGTCGTGCCCACGAACGCGAGCGAGCGGCCGTCCGGCGAGAGCGCCAGCGCGCCGCCGACCGGCGAGCCCGTGGCGGGGAGGATCGTGAATCTCACCGGCGGGGCGGCTGTTGTCCGCCTCCGGGCCCACGGGCCCAGAACCGCCGCGAGAAGCAGGAGAAGCAACAGCGCTGCGACTCCCCAGCCCGCCATGGCCATCCTTGCGCGGCGCCGCCCGGATGGCTCCGGTGCGGAAGCGTCCGTGCCGACGCTCGCCTCCAGCTCCAACGCCACGTCGCGCGAGCTCTGCCACCGCCGCTCCGGATCCTTGGCGAGACAACGGCGCACCAGACGCTCGAGAGCCGGCGGCGTCATCGGTTGCAATTCCGAGATCGGCTGGGGATCGTCGCGAAGAATGGCCGAGATGAGCGAGGCCTGGGTCGCACCGGAGAACGCCTTGTTGCCGGTCGCCATTTCGTAGAGCACCGCCCCGAAAGCGAAGATGTCCGTGCGCGCGTCGGCGTCCTTGCCTTCCAGCTGCTCAGGCGCCATGTACTGGACGG
>JBDTXY010000417.1:0-3095 GCA_040005945.1 Acidobacteriota bacterium | reverse complement strand
GGTTCGTCACCGTCGCGCCGTTCAAGCCCAGGCCCGTGTTCGCGTCGCTGACCGTACCCACGACCAGCCCACCCGAGCCGGGCACACAGACCGCATTGGAAACGACGACGTTGTCCACGGCCCACCACCAGGCAAAGAACGCGTTGTAGTAATGGAACCGCAACCGGACATCCGCCTGCCCAGCCCCGCCCGTGATGGTGGCCTGCTCCACGACGGGACCGCGAGCGTCGGACGTTCTGCGCCAGATGTTGTTCCAGCTCAGACCGCCGTCCGTGCTCACGTCCACGTCCGCGACGTCGCCCAGGGCGTGGTAGTCCGAGTTGAAGTTCAGGACCGGGGCAGCCGATGCCGACAGGTCCAACGACGGCGTCCGGAGCTCCTCATCATCGAGCACCAGGAAGTCGCAGTCGCTATTGACCAGCGCGAAGGCTCCCGTGCCGCCCGTCGGGTTGCCGGCAACCTCAAAGCACGGCGCAAAATCGGTCTGAATGACCCAGCCGGCCCCCTGCCCGCTGTTGTTGATCGCCGACCAACCCGGAGGCAACACGCCCCCGTCGAACGCCTCGCTGAACACCACCGTTCCCGGCGGTCCCGGCGTGTAGCCCGGTGCATTGCACACCGAGCCGTCCACCGTCAGGTCGAAGTTGGCGACCACGCCCGGAGGATCGTTGGGCGCGTGAGGCGCCGAGCCCGGAACCGGCACGTTGACGTCGAAATGGCCCACGTTGTAGCCCGGGATCTGGGAGGTCACCACGACTTGATAGGTGAACCCCGCCGGAATCGTGAGCGAGTAGTAACCCGTCACCGGGTCCGTGTACACGGTGGCGTTGAAGCCGTTGCCCGAGATGTCGAGCTTGGCGTAGAGCGGCCAGCCCGCGCCGGAGCCGTCCTTGACCACTCCGTTGAGTACGACCGTCGCACTCGGAGTCAGAACGAAATCCTGAATCGTGTCGCCGCCGTCGGTGACCACAACTCCCGTGGCGGTCGCGGTTGCGTAGCCGCTCTTGGAAGCGGTCATGTCATAGGTCCCGGAGGGCAGCTGGAACGAATAGTGGCCTACGGCATCCGTCGTTGTGGTGTTCGCGTTCGCCGTGACGGTCGCGCCCACGATCGGGTTCGACCCGTCGGTCACGGTGCCCTCGAGGATCCCGGTATTCGGCGTCAGGATGAAGTCTTGAACCGTGTCGCCGCCGTCGGTGACCGCGACGCCCGTGGCCGTCCCGGTGTCGAAGCCGAATTTCGAGGCGGTCATGTCGTAGGTACCAGCGGGCAGGTTGTCAAAGGAGTAGTGTCCCAAGGCATCCGTCATCCGGCTCGAAACACCCGCCGTGACCAGCGCTCCCGCGATCGGGTTGACGCCATCCGAGACCGTTCCCTCCAGGATCCCGCTCGCCGGGCTCACGCAGGAGGGGAACTTGAAGGAGCCGACGCGTGTCTTGAAGTCGAAGCTGTTGGTGTTGGCGTAGTACTCCTCGGTGAACCAGAACGTGCAGTCGTCCGCCGGATCGATGGACATCGAGCTGTAATCGCCCCAACGGTTGAAGCTGCCGGTCTGGCTCCCGGTTCCCGCGAGCCAGATGCTCTCGGCGCCCATCGTGTTGACCGGGTCGCCCACCAGCCGGCCCGTGATTCCGATCGACGGGAAACTGGTCGAGGAAGACGCGTTGTATCCCAGGGCCATGTTCTGACTGGCGTCCTGGGCAATCGAGGCCATCCAGCGGTAGGTCGCGTCCGGAGTATAGGTGGACGCCTGGAACATCGTGGGCGTGCCGCCCGGATCCCGGATCTCGTACCAGCGGACGCCGGTTCTTCCACCCGCGTCGACCGTGTGATTGGTGACCAGCGACTCGTGGTCGCCCCAGTTGCGGTAGGCCAGGCGATTCATCAGGCGATCGCCCAGGGTATCCAGCAGCTCGCCCCCGAGCTCGGGAACGCAAGTATTGCTGCCGGGGCAAGGGGGATAGACGAAGGGCGCGTTCCCAAATTCGACCGGCCCCGTGAACGTGCTGTTGGCCGGCGTCGCAAAGTCGACGTGGAACTGGTAGATGTTGAGGGTGCCCACCGCCGGGTCCCACCAGGTCATGTAGTAGTTCGGGGTTCCGGGGGGAGGCGGGTTCAGGCCGTCCATGTCCGTGGGCAGTCCGCCGCCATCCGGGGGCGTCAGGAAAGCGACCATGGTCGCGGGATCGCCGGCCAGCATCGCCGTGCGGTCGAAGGCGGCGCTCGTCATGCCCGTAAACGCGCTCGCCGTGAAGGTGTTGAATGCGATGTAGTAGCCGTCGGGCCAAATGCCGAGCTTTGGGTAGTCGCCCCAGCCCGTGGCGAGGCTTCCAATCGTGAATTCGTACAGGTTGTAGGCGCCAGTGGGATCGCCGGTCTGCGAAATTGCGAAACACTGGTAGGACGGGCCGTTGGGAAAATTCGGAACGGCGAACTGCGTCAAGACCCAGCGGTCCGCCATGACATCGTATTTGGCGACCGGGTCGCCGTCGTTGCTCGACTCGCAGGGTCCGCCGAACCCCGCGTAGGGCGAGTTGCCCGGCAGGGGCCCCTGGAGGATGGTGCCGCTCTTGTCATAGACCGTCCAGATCAGGTTGATGAATTGGACGTAGTGATCCGGGCCGACATCTCCGTTGGTGTCGGGAGGGACGACTCGAAAACCGGCGACGACCGCGTTGTCGTCATCCGACCCGCCCTCGAACTGGCCCAGGATCCCGGGCTGGGAAATGCCGGGCTGCGACTGCACGACGGGATCGTGAGCCCCCGCCAGAGACGCTCTCTTCGGGATGGCGAGCTCGTTGTGGATCACGCGATTCGGGCCCGGAGCGAAAGGTCCGTTGACCTTGAAATCGCGCTGGGGCGCCGACACGCCCTGTCTCGAAGCGACATTGATTTTTGGTCCCTGAACATTCGGGTTTGCCGGCTTGACCGCCGCGAAGAGCGAAGCGCCCGTCAGAAACAAACACGCGCCCACTGAGACCACACTGGCGTAGAACCTCTTCGCCGAGCTCCGGTCCATGCGGTTCCTCCGTTTTGGTAAAGAGAATCTGGGAATTCGACGAAACTAGATCACCGGTAAAGTTTGGGTGTCAACA
>JBDTXY010000416.1:0-3119 GCA_040005945.1 Acidobacteriota bacterium | reverse complement strand
CGGATGTCTCGCTCGCGCTCCGGTCTCGGGTAGAGCGTTTGCTTACGCCGGTCGTTTTGGTCTGGTTCGCGTCGGAGGTACCCGGCCCGCTCCAGCCTGGCGACCACTCCGGTGATTGCTCCGCTGGTCAGGCCAGTGATCGCTGCCAGCTCGCTGCCGGTCATCGTTCCACGGTCGCGCAACAAGTCGAGGCACTTGTGATCGGCCGGCCCGAGGCCCAAATGTTCCGCAACCCCGTGGTGAAATAGCACCGCCGCGGTGCTGTGTCGGCGGACCAGGCGTCGGGCGATCTCCTGTGCCAGCTGACGACGGCTCTGACGTGCCGCCTTCTCGACTCGCGGGTGCTTCAGAATCACTTAGAAGATAAGCTATCTCGTGAGGTACTCAGGTGTCAAGCGGATTGGCCCGGCGGCTCACCTGAGCTTCTTGTCCGCGGAAGGACTCTGCGAAAAGAGTTTCGGCTGGCGGTCTCGGCGCTGACGAACGGTGAAATAAAAAGCCGGAAGAGAAGTCACTCCTCCGGCCGTGGCGGGCGCGATGGGTTTCCGATTCCGTTACTGCTTTGTCGAGCTCTCCGCCACCATGTCGATCCGGCTGACGGTAATGGCGTCACCCTTCATCTCACCCGTGAGCTTGATCTGGTGCGCTGCGTGCTCCTCGAGACCCGCGAAGCTCTGGTTCTCGATGCTGTAGATCTTGCCGCCCGCGACGAAAACGTACTTGCCGCCACCCTTCACGCAGGCGATGGTGCAATCGTGATCCGTCATCTTCTTATCGCCATGCTCCGTCATGGACTTGTGCGACCGGCCGCACATGCTGTCGCTGATTTGTCCCGTCCAGGTCTGGTCATGGGCAACGGCAAACGAAGCGAGAAGCAGAAACCCGGCCATCAAACTCGATAGGCGCTTCATAGGATCCTCCTGTTCAGGAGCGTAACCGCTCACAGACCCCAGACATTTCGCCGATCGTTTCGGTCGAGGGAAGAGGCGCCTGTTCGCGCTGGCGAGGTGCAGGCCCCGCCCGTCGGCCGGAAGAGAGATGGTCTCGCTCTTGCAGGCGGTACCGACAGGAGGATTCCATGCCCGAACAGAACAAGTGCAAGGCTTCCGCGTGCAAGTGTCGGGAGACCAATGTGGAGGGGTGCTGCTCCGAGTCCTGCTCTCAAGGAAAGATGAGCGGTGGGAAGTGCGGGTGCGGCCACCCGGACTGCAAGTAAGCACGAGCTCGAATCTCGGACCGAGGCGGTGCCGGGACTGGTTGCCCGGCGTCGCTCGGTCACGTTTTTGCGTCCGCTCCTCCGCCGGATCCTCGGATGGAGTTCCGGATCTCCTCGATGTCGGTCCTGGCCAGCCTCAGGGAATTGCCGATCACGGAGACTGAGCTAAAGCTCATCGCCGCCGCGGCGATCATCGGGCTCAAGAGGAGGCCGAAGAAGGGGTAGAGCACCACCGCCGCGATCGGGATCCCGAGGACGTTGTAGACGAAGGCGAAGAAGAGGTTCTGCTTGATGTTCCGCATCGTCGCGCGGGAGAGCGCACGCGCCCGGACGATCCCGATCAAATCCCCACGGAGGAGAGTGACGCCGGCGCTCTCCATCGCCACGTCGGTGCCCGTGCCCATCGCGATTCCGACCTGTGCCTGCGCGAGAGCGGGAGCGTCGTTGATTCCATCTCCGGCCATGGCGACGAATCGTCCTTCTTTCTGGAACCGCTTGACGACATGGACCTTGTCCTCCGGGAGCACCTCGGCGACGACTTCGTCGATTCCCAGCCGGCTCGCCACGGCGTTCGCCGTGGTCTGGCTGTCGCCGGTGAGCATGACGACGCGGATTCCGTCCTCGCGCAGAAGCCGAATCGCCTCGGGGCTCGTTTTCTTGATCGGATCGGCGACTCCGATCAGGCCCGCAATCCTTCCCTCCACGGCCAGGAAGATCGCCGTCTGGCCCTGACGCCGCATTTCCTCCGCTCGAGCGACCAGCGGCCCCGAGTCGACACGCAGCTCGTCGAGCAATGCCCGGTTGCCGAGCGAAACGGCGTGGCCGGCGAGACGCCCCGAGACGCCGCGCCCGGTCAGCGACTTGAATTCGTCAATGGGCTCGAGATCGAGTTTCTTTTCTCCCGCTGCCGCCAGGATCGACGCCGCAAGCGGATGCTCGCTTCCCCGCTCGAGGCTGGCGGCCAGCCGGAGCACCTCCGATTCGTCGAAGCCCGGCTGCGCCGCCACGGTCGCAACACGCGGCTTTCCCTCGGTGATCGTCCCGGTCTTGTCCATGACGAGCGTGTCGACCTTCCTCAGGGATTCGATCGCCTCCGCGTTGCGGAAGAGCACTCCGGCTCCGGCCGCTTTTCCTGTCGCGACCATGATCGACATGGGAGTGGCCAGCCCCAACGCGCACGGGCACGCGATGATCAGAACGGCGACCGCATTCACCAGCGCATGGGCCATCTTCGGGTCGGGTCCCAGGAAGGCCCAGACGCCGAATGTGATGACTGCCACGGCGATGACGATCGGCACGAAATACCCGGCGACCACGTCCGCAAGCCTTTGGATGGGGGCGCGCGTCCGTTGCGCTTCGCCGACCAGGCGCACGATCTGCGACAGCATGGTCTCGGCCCCGACGCGCTCGGCCTTCAGGATCACGGAACCGGTCCCGTTCACCGTCGCTCCGATCAGACGGTCGCCGGCGTTCTTTTCGACGGGAATCGGCTCTCCCGTCACCATGGACTCGTCCACGGCCGTGCTGCCCTCGAGCACGGAGCCGTCCACCGGGATCTTCTCGCCCGGCCGCACCCGAAGCCGGTCTCCGACCGCGACCTGATCGAGCGGGATGTCTGCCTCGGAGCCATCGTCGGCGACCCGCCTGGCCGTCTTCGGCGCCAGGTCCAGAAGCGCGCGGATCGCCGCGCCCGTCTTGCTCCTGGCTTTGAGCTCCAGCACCTGTCCGAGGAGCACGAGGGTGACGATGACGGCCGCCGCCTCGAAGTACAGACCGACCTGCCCGGAGGCGTCGCGGAACGAAGCGGGGAAGAGGCCGGGGAGGAAGACGCCCGCAAGGCTGTAGAGGTACGCGACCGCGACGCCGAGGCCGATCAGCGTGAACATGTTCAGGCTGCGGTTTC
>JBDTXY010000415.1:0-3124 GCA_040005945.1 Acidobacteriota bacterium | reverse complement strand
AACGAGGAAGGCGACGAACCGATAGCGCCGGATCTGGATGCCGACGAACTGGGCCCGCGTCTCGTTGTCGCGGATGGCCTGGAGAGCCTTCCCGAACGGGGAGTGAACGATGACCCACATCAGCGCAACGCAGAGCGCGAACATGACAAGCACGTAGTAGTAGTAGCCGTGGGCGAGAAAGTGGGTCTTGTCCTCGTTCGCGCCGGTCACGATCCCTAAGAGCTTCGGCGTCGGCACGCGGAGCCCGTCGGTCCCGCCTGTCACCGAAAAGAATTTGAAAGCCAGGCTCCAGAGAACCTGGGAGAGCGCCAGCGTCAGGATGCTGAAGAAGATGCGCGTGTAGCGCACGCAGGCATATCCGAAGATGGCGGTCACCAGGATGGACGCGGCGATGGCGCCGAGAACAAAGAGCTCCATCGAGTTGACGTGCAAGTACTTGACCATGAACGCCACCGCATAAGCGCCGACGCCGAAGTACGCGGAGTGGCCGAAGGAGAGGAGCCCGGTGTAGCCGAGGAGGAGGTTGAAGCCGAGAGCGGCGATGGCCATCACGAGGCCGTAAGTCAGGAGAATGGTCTGGTACGGATCGATGACCCTTGGCAGAATAGCGAGCAGGATCCCGATCGGGACCGCCCAGGCGGCGATCTTCAGCGGCGAGCGCCTCTCGAATGGATGGGGAACGGCGCTCATGCCGCCCGGCCGAAGAGTCCCGCGGGACGCACCAGCAATACGATCGCCGCGATCAGATAGAGCACGGCTAGCTCGATCTCCGGGAACACGCTGATGCCGATCTCCCGGATGGTTCCCACGATCAATGCCCCGACCATCGCGCCCTCGAGACTCCCCAGACCGCCGGTGACCACCACGATGAAGGAAAGAACGAGCGCATCCACCCCCATCCCCAGCACCGCCGGCTGGCTAGGAACGATGATCGCTCCTGCCAACCCGGCCATGAAGCAGCCGATGGTGAAGGACTGGATGTAGACGAGATTGACGTTGACGCCCAGGGCCGCCGCCCTGCGCATGTCCTGGGAGGTGGCCCGCAGCACCACGCCAAACTTCGTGCGGTACACGAAGGCCCAGAGGAAGAGCGCGGCGAGACCGCCGATGGCGATGACCAGGAGGTTGTACCGCGGGTAGATGAAGTCGCCCACCTTCATGCTGCCCATCTTCGAAAAAAGGACGCTCGCCGAAATCGGGTAAGGACCCCAGATGAAGCGCATCAGGTCCTCGAGGATCATCAAGAGGCCGAAGGTGACCAGCAATTGATATTCCTCGCGCCGCTTGTAGAAGGGCCTCAAGAGCGTTGGCTCGAGAACAGCTCCTAGAGCGGCCGCCCCCAGGGCGCCGATGGGCAGAAGCAGATAGAGAAAGACCGAATCGGACCCGGCGAACCACTGCCCGACCGCGGATGCGGTCAAGAACGCGCCTATCGCAAAGAGGTTGCCGTGCGCGAGGTTGACGATCCTCATCACGCCGTAGATGAGAGACAGTCCTCCGGCGATGAGGAAAAGGACCGACGCGTAGAGCAGCGCGTTGAAGAGGTGGACGACGAGTATGTCCACCGCTGCGGACTGCTATGCCTTGACCTGCGGCCAGGTCTGATCGATCCAGGTGTAGGTCGAGGTTGGTTCTCCTTTCGGCCAGCCGGGGGGGGCCGTGATGTTGCGGATGGGGATGGTGATGACCCGTGCCGGATCGAGGATCGGGAACGGATACTCGGGCACGTTCTTGGAAAAGCCGGTGATCGCGTCCTTGTAGCCCTGGTGGTTGTCCGGGCGGATGTAGACGTAACCTGCCGGACCGGCGAACATCATGCCCTCGAGCTGGCCGATGATCGCGTCGTCGTCCGGCCAGCCGCCCGTCAGCTTGTTGGCCTTCTCGAGAGCCGCCTTGAGCATGTAGGTCGCAGAGTACGCTCCCTCGGCCTGGAAGTTGGGGTACTCGTTGAACTTGGCGTGATACTTCTCGACAAAGGCCTTGTTGAGCGGCCACCGGTTGCCAGCTGGATAGCTGAAGTGGTAGTTGGAGTGGACGCCGGTCAAGACGCCCTCAGGGTGGTCCTTCCCGATGGACTGGGGCATGGAGCCGAGCGCGAGCGTCGTGGCGACCTTCATCTTCTCGAACAGTCCATACTGGAGCGCCTGCTTGTAGAAGGCGACGTAGTCGCCGCCCCAGAGCGAGGTCACAAGCAGGTCCGGCTTCGCCGCCAGTGTCTTGGTGATGTGCGGGGTGAAGTCTGTCGAGAAGAGTTTCGGCCAGGCCTCGGAGATGCTCTGCGCGTGCGGCAGCATCTTCTTCGTGACGATGCTGAAGTGGTCGAAGCAGTTCCGCCCGTAAGAGTAGTCGGGGTGGATGTGCGCGTAGGTCTTGATCTGGGGCCAGGTCATCGCCACGCCGAGCGCGCACGTCGACCCGTCCGCGGACTGGATGTTGGTCACGCGGAAAACGTAGCGAGGGTTGGGAACGGCCTTGTCGAAGAGGAAGTCGGTGCAGCCGTCGACGAAGATGGTGAGAAGCTTGAGTTCCTCGGCCACGGGGCCCAGCGCGGGTGTGTTGCCGCTGGAGGTGATCCCCATGAACATGTCGATCTTCTCGGACAGCTTGAGGCGCCGCATCTCCTTCGTGTTGGCGTCCGTGCCGGCAGCCTCGTCGGCCTTCAAGATCTCGATCTTCCTCTTGCCCAGCAGACCGCCCTTCGCGTTGATCTCGTCGGCCGCCAAGAGATTGCCCCTGTACATGGGTTCGCCAAGGACCGCGCCGGCGCCGGTGAAGAAGGTCATGTGGCCGATTCGGAACGGCTTGTTCGGGATGACGCCCTTCGGTTTTTCCTGCGCCTGAGCGATTCCGGCGCCGATCAATCCCGCGGCCGAACCTCCGACGGCAGCTCCGACTGCCGTGGTGACGCCGAGTTGAGAGAGAAAATCCCGCCGCGTCGGTCGACTCGACATGTGGGCCTCCTCATGTTTTCAAGGTGCGGCGTTGAGTCCAACTTGCCACGTTAGCTCCGCCGTGTGAGTAATCTGACCTGATTCCAACTGAAGCGCCGCCCTCTTGTCAAGCTAGGCAGTCATCGGCCAACAGCCTGAGGGTAGCTTCTCGTGCTCGAGCGCGCCCGTCTTCG